>NZ_CAXUCH010000212.1:0-7286 GCF_964249325.1 uncultured Mycobacterium sp.
GGCCTGCTCGTAGATCACCGGGAAGTTGCGGCCCAACTGGGTGATGAACTCCTGGCACGCCGTCGACCCGGCACCACCCCAAAAGTCCCCAGCAGCAAGCACATCTCGAACGATGGCCTGATGCTCAGCCTCCAACGCCATCGCCTGGGCACGTATGGTGGCGCCATGCGCGTCGACGTCGCCGAACTGGTAATTGATCGTCATGGTTTGAGTCCTCCTTGCGGGTAACAGCTTTGCGCACCAGGAGCTATCAGCGGGCTAGCTGCTCAGAATCTGCTGGGACGCCTGCTCTTGCTGCTCGTAGTTGTTGGCGTCGCGGATCAGCCCGTCGCGCACCCCGTGCAGCATGTTCACGATATTGCGGAATGCCTGATTCATCTGACCCATGGTGTCGTAGGACGTTGCTTGCGCAGACCCACTCCAGCCGGCACCGGCGATGTTCTGCGAGGATGCCCACATCTTGCGGGCCTCGTCCTCCACAGTCTGAGCATGCACATCGAAACGACCTGCCATGGCACGCATCTGGTTGGGGTCCGTCATAAAACGGGTAGTCATTTCACTGCCTCCTTTGGAGAATGATCTCGGTCAGCGCCCGCCTATTCGGCGGCCTACGATGCACCGCAACAGGCGGCTAATGTGAAACGGCCTGAGTGGTTCTCCCTTCTGTTATCCGGCGGCCGGCGGGCGGGCGATCACAGCGGGACGGAACCCGTATCGAGGACCAAAACTGCTCCCGCCGTTCCCGGGGAAACCCGCCAGCAGGTTTTGGAGCTTGTCCGGCAGGTCGTCCAGGGACGGCACCGTGCCCTGGCCGGCCATGTTCTTTACCGGCGTCATGGGTAGTAGCGAGACCCCTGGGACGGAGCCCAGGCCGGTGTTCGGGAATCCGGCGCCGACAGGGTTGATCGCCGGGGCCGCCGCCGACCATGCCCGCGGAACCGACAGGGCACCGATCGATGTCGCCCGGCCTACCCCCGCCGACACCGCTCCACCGCTCCCGCCAATACCCGAGCCCGCCGGGCCTGCCGACCCCAAAGGGGCCGCCCACGAACCGGGCCCGCGCTTCACAGCCGATGCCGCCGCCGGAGCGCCCTTGGCGGCACCGCCCGTCGTCGACATCAGAGACTTCATCGAGTTCATCATCGACATGCCCCTCATGGGCATCGTCGCCAGCTGCTGCACAGGGGACATGAAGCTCTTCAGATTGTTCATCGACGACGTAAGCGACGACGTTGAATGCGTAGACGGTGAGGACGACGTCGACGAAAGGGGTGAGCTGAGTCCCTGCAGGGTCGAAGGCACCGCCGACATCGTCTGGGACAGTGTCATCTGCGTGCTCGTGCCGGCGGACGTGCCGGTGGCTTGTGCGACCGCCGCGTTCTGTCCGGCCAGTCCGGCCGGGTTGGTGGTTTGTGGCGGCGGCGCAAAGGGATTCATCGTCGAGGCGGTTGCCGACGAGGCCGCATAGCCGTACATGGCGGCCGCATCCTGTGCCCACATCTCGCCGTATTGGGCTTCGGTGGCCGCGATCGCCGGGGTGTTTTGCCCCAGGAAGTTCGTCGCGATCAGCGACATCAACAAACTGCGGTTGGCCGCGATCACCGGCGGTGGCACCGTCATGGCAAACGCCGCCTCATAGGCGGCTGCCGCTGCGCGCGCCTGGTTGGCCGTCTGCTCGGCCTGGGTGGCGGTGGTGCTCATCCACCCCACAAACGGTGCGGCTGCGGCGGTCATAGATGCCGACGCCGGACCCGACCACGAGTCCGTGGTCAGCGCCGCGATCCTCGAGCTATAGGAAGCGGCGGTGGAGTGCACTTCAGCGGCCAGCGCGTCCCAGGCGGCCGCAGCGGTCAACAACGGGCCCGATCCCGCACCGGCGTACATTCGGGCGGAGTTGATCTCTGGTGGCAGCATTCCGAAATCCATTGCTGAATCCCCTTTGGTTTCACCCGGTCGCCACCGCGTTGGCAGCCTCAGTGGCGGCATATGACCCGGAGGCGGCCGTCATGGTCGCCACGAACTGTTGATGAATTGCCGCGGCCTGGGCGCTGATCGCCTGGTAAACCTGGCCCTGCGCAGCGAACTGCGCCGCGGTCAGCGCCGACACCTCGTCCGCGGCGGCGGGAACCACCCCAGTGGTCGGGGCTGCGGCTGCCGCATTTGCAGCGGTCATCGCCGAGCCGATACCGTCCAAGTCGCCGGCCGCAGCGGTCAGCATTTCCGGCTGTATGGTCAGGAATGACATGTGCTTTCCCTCCTCCGAGATGCGGCGAAGACCCCATGCCGGGATCGTGGTGGTCGGTTAGACGCAGAGGGTCCGAGGCAAAGCTGAAGCGAAGCTGAAAACGGTGCCGTACGACGCGTTTTGCTCAGGCTCCCTTCAGGAAAGCCGTCACAATAGCGGTGTGCACAGAGCCCCACGGCAGCACTCGGACACAAGCCCGCCAAGGGTGCTGGTGGTAGAGGACTACGGCGCCATCCGCGAGATGGTCGTGGAGGCGCTTGCCGACGCCGGATATGTCAGCGGCGGACGGGTGGACGGTCGTGGCCTGGAGGACGTGCTGGCCGCATTTCGCCCCGATCTGGTGGTGCTTGACGTGATGCTGCCCGGCCGCGACGGTTTCTCCCTTATCGATGTGGTGCGCGGCTATGGTGATACCGGCATCGTCTTGCTCACCGCCAAAGACGCGCTCCATGACCGCGTACGTGGGCTAGACGCCGGCGCTGATGACTACGTGGTCAAACCTTTCGATGTGGCCGAGTTGGTCTCGCGAGTGGGCGCAGTGCTGCGGCGGCGAGGACGAGTGCCATCGGCCATGCAGGTCGGTGACCTTGTCTTGGATGTGGAAGCTGGCGTGGTCAGTCGTGCCGGTGCAGTACTGGATCTCACCGGCACCGAGTTCAAGCTGCTCACTTACCTCGTCGAACAGCGGGGCCGGACCGTGAGCAAGGATCAAATCTTGGCGGCGGTATGGGGATACGACGCCTACGACGCCAACCTCGTCGAGGTCTACATCAGCGCGCTGCGCCGCAAGCTGGAGGCACACGGCTCTCGGATGCTGCACACGGTCCGGGGAATCGGCTACCAGTTATCGGCATGTCATCCATGACCGCGGCGACCACACCTACTCCGTCGCTGCGCCGACGGGTGACTGTGGCGACGGTCGGTGTGATCGCCGTCTTGCTGGTCGTGCTCGGCGTGGCTATCGACGAGGTCGTTGGGGTGCAGCTCAACCGTGACCTGGAGGCCCGGCTGGACGATGGCATCGTCCGCGCCGCCAATCTCGTCAAGGCTGGGGTCGGGCCTGCCGAGATCGTCACCCAGCTGCAAGGGCGGCAAATCCGCGTGCAGGTGATCGACCGAAACGGCACCCGCTACGGTGACCGCACGATCGTGCCGACCCCGCCACCACCGCTGCCGCCGAAGGGACCACCACTACCGGCGTCCCGGCACGAGCGGACCAGCAAGACGGTGACACGCGTTCTGCGGGACGGTTCGAAACTCACCATGGTGGCGAACACCACTGGGATCCATGCCCGCCAGGCCAAACTGCGGCGCGACCTCCTCGTCGGCGGGGCCGCCACACTGGTAGTGGTCGCCGTGCTGGTCAGATTCGCGGTTGGACGCGCGCTGACCCCCCTACAGCGGATTACCTCAACAGCCGAGCGGATCACCTACGGTGACCGAGGGCGCCGACTCCGGCCCGACCGGCCAAAAACCGAACTCGGGCACGCGGCCGCCGCATTCGACAACATGCTCGACGCACTCGAGGACGCCGAGACCAATGCCCGTCAGGCCGCCGAAACGGCGCAACGCGCCGAAGCGAAGACTCGGCAGTTCCTCTCCGATGCGGCGCATGAGCTGCGCAGCCCGGTGGCCGGCATCCAGGCGGTGGCACACCAACTGACGGCCAGCACAAAAGCAACCGGTGATGACGACGACGCCACGACCGCCCGACGACGCCGATACGCCGCGCTGCTGGCCCAGGAAACTCGACGAGCCACCAGGTTAGTCTCTGACCTGCTCGACATTGCCAGCATCGATGCGGGGGTAGCGCTGCCCAACGAACACATTGACCTGCGTGACATTGTTGCCGCCGAGGTGGACCGAGCCGCCATGCTTGCCCCCAGCCTGAGGGTGCGGCTCGTCGGGGACGGCAACCAGCTACCCATCCGCGCCGACTCCAGCCGCATCGCGCAGATCTTGTCCAACTTGTTGGACAACGCCCGCCGATACACCCCGAATGGCGGGCGGATCACGGTGTGCACCGCAGCCCGCGACCAAAACGCCGAGGTGACGGTCATCGACTCCGGCCCCGGCATTCCGCAAGCTGACCAGGAGCGGGTCTTCGACCGACTGGTCCGCCTTGACGACGCGCGGGACCGCGACTCCGGCGGCGCCGGCCTCGGCCTGCCGATCGCCCGAGCACTGGCCCAAGCCCACCACGGCACGTTGAAATGCCTTCCCCAAACCAACGGAGCGGCCTTCCGGTTAACCCTGCCTATGGTGCCGGAATGAGCTATGCATCAAACCCGGGATAGTCCAGAACGAACCGTCCCGACACTTCACGGGATATAGAAGCCCCGTACGCGGTGGTAGCGGTGACGGCCCAGTAGCGCGTTCGCCGCTTGGAAGCCCGACATCACGGCGGCCTCGATGCAGCCGGCGTTCATGCCGCAATCGGTCCAATCGCCCGCCAAAATCAGGTTGTCGTAACCGCTTTCGTCCGGGCGCAGGCGGTACCGATCACTTCCCGGTACCGACTGAACGTAGCGATCCGACGGGTCGATGTTCACGCTCACATGCTGCGTTGCCAACGCATCGGCGCCACGCCGACCGTCAACGCCGGTCAGCAGGTGCCACGCGAAGCCGTCCTCGGTGCACGCGCCCGGGAAGTAAAGGCGCACGTGGTTGTCGAGATATCTGACGGCGTCTGTGCGCACCTGACTTTCGCAGCGGCGAACGTACTCGAGGCTGTCGTCTGTCATGTGCAGCGGCGTCCGCAAAGTGCCGCAGAAATAGGCGACAGCGCCCGGCCGGTCCTCGTCGGGCCAGTCCTCTGCCCATAAGGTTTGCGGCATCGACGCCCAGGTATCGAACGGGGGCACATAGCCGCTGGTGGTGACTCCCGGGTGGCGCCACCCTAATGCGGTCTCGTCTGGCCGCAGCCAAATCTGAAATGCCTGGGTGGCGACCGTGCTGATCTTCGTTGTCATCTCCCGCCACTCGGGCCGATGCGTAATGAGTTCGCCCGCAACGACATTCACCATGCCGAGCGACACCGCCAGGACAACATGGTCGAAGTCGACGCCCCTGCGCAGCACCCGTGTTTCGGCGTCTACGCGTTGGTGGAAATGCGATTCCAGACAGCCGATACCGGCGTTCGCGTCAAGCTGACTGGCCACCGGCGCGTTCGGAAAGACGGGAAGGCCGCGCACGCGGACAAGCGGTTCGTAATGGTCGATTCCGTCGGCGAGCCGCAGCTGTCGTCCCACCGTGATCGCTTCGACGGCCTGATGCGCGGTATCGAGGTGCAAGGCATCGAGGCGATGGAAAAACTCGAACTCCACACCGCGTCGTCGCAGTACCTGATACAGGGGGGCAATCACGACGTCGCCCATTCCGGCCGTCATCTTCCAAAACAGCGCGCCCTTGTATTGAAACAGCATGTTGCCGGTCCACAGCACGGCCAGCCCCGCAGCGAACGCGCGTCGGCTCCGGTCACCGTCGCGGTAGCCGAACACCATGTCGTAAAGTCCACGCACCAGCGGGAATTGGAGCACGTCGGGGTAAGCACCATGGCGCAGGATCCAGTCGCCGAAATCCTCGTCGTTGATCGCTCGGAAGCCGCGCGGGTCGGTGAGCAGGTTGTCGGCGATCAGCCCGCGCACGGTAGCGGTCAGCAGCGACAGCAGCAGCCACGCCCGCTTGTGATCGGGGCGATGGTCGTAGTCCAGGCCGACCCGGATCGCATTGAGAACCCGGTCTACAAGGCCGCTTTCAGAACGTTGTGGCGGTGGATCGGCCATCGCAGCCAGTACGGCCGTCACGCCGCGGCGCACCGCCTCGACCGACCGGATATGCGCTGGTGGGTCCGGTGAGGTGGTAAGCGCAAGACCGACTGCGGCCGGCTCACCGAGCGAGTCGGTGAAATCGAGTATCAGCTGAAGTGCCCGGCGAACAAATCCGACCACCGTGAGTTCCCGGCCGGTGCCGTCGGGTTCGCCGGGCAGTTCGCGATTGCGGGCGAACCGGCCGCGCCAGATCAACCAGTCGTCCTGCGGCCGGTCGGCCAGGGCGAGATTGTCGTAGGGGATCATGGCCTGGTCCCAGCTGCGGATCGGCACCTGCGGATCGCTTGCGGCCCTGTCCAGTTCGGCGTAGCACTGCCGAAGCAGCCAGAACGCGTTCTCGTAGGAACCCAGCCACACGTGCAGGCCGTGTTCTTCGATCCGCCCGTGTTCTCCCCGACTGGACGCCGCCTTGCCGCCGAGTCGCCAGCCGCGCTGATAGACGGTGATAGAGTCGAACCGCTCCCGCCAGCCGGGCTCGCTGAGCCGCCAGGCAGCACTCAACCCGGCCATACCTCCGCCGAGGATGGCCACCCGGCCCCCGGGCCGGCTCACCCGAGCAGCGCCCGCGCTCGCGTCAGCTCGGGCCAGGACTGCTCGGATGGGAAGCGGCCGACCGCGTCGGCCAAAGCCCCGCGGGCAGACTCGCCGACAAGCTCGAAATCGTCTGCGGCTGCGCGCAATTCGAAGATCAACGCACCCTGCTCGCGGGCCAGCGCGACAGCATCGCAAAGACCTTGATGGCATACCTCCGCGTCGTCGGATGTGTGGGCCTGGATCCGCAGCAGTTCGCCGTCGTAGAAATGCATTCCGGTCTCGTCGGCCAGCTCCAGCGCAATCCGCACCCGATCACGGGCGGCGTCCTGCTGCCCAGCGGCGCTGAGCAGGCGTGCCAGCACCGCGTCGTAGCACGTGAGAAAGACCTTCAGGTCATACGCCCGCCAGGTTTGCACGACGGCGGTCATCGTTTCGATGAGCGCCTGCAGCGTCGTGGGATCGGACTTGTCGTCCGCCAGCGCAGCCACCGACCGTACGGTGGCGTCTTGTGTGGCGGCCACCATGACCCATTCGTCGAAGCCGTGCTGCGTGCCCAGGTCGGCCAGTTCTGCGACAAGCTCTGCGGCGCGCTCCAGTTGGCCCGCTTCGATGCGCACCCAGGTCTCCAAAGACTTTGCGTAGGCCAGGCTGAACATGCCGTGTGGGAAGGTCAGCAT
>NZ_CAXUCH010000213.1:0-7263 GCF_964249325.1 uncultured Mycobacterium sp.
CTGCGCAACCACACCCAGCCGTCCGCCTGGGTTTCGGCGCTGAACCAGACGATGCCGGGCACGACGGCCGACGACGGGCAGTGCGGCGCCCCCTGCTCGACCTGCTCAATGCCGTTTTGCAGCACGGCGACGACGGTGTGTTCGTCGCACAGCCGGGCCAGCCAGCGACCGGCGTCACCGTTGTGCGTGGCTTTTACCGCTAGCACCACAACGTCGACGGCAGCCGTGATCTCGCGCGGATCGGTGTGCACCGGCCCGGGCACGATGATGGCATCCGCACCGTCGTTGCGCACTTCGATGTGTTCACGAGCGGTGCGCCCGCACAGCAGCACCGGATGACCGGCGGCGTGCAGTTGCGCCGCGACCGTCGCACCGACGGCACCCGGACCGACAACCGCAATCTGTGTAGCGATATCACCCAAGTTAGCGGGTGTGCTGCCCCTCTAGACTGGTCGGTGCTTGTCGCGTGGCGACCCGCTGCGCCCGGCTTCGCCGCGCTTGCGATCGCCACGGCATCCGACGTTAGGGAGTGTTTGTGCTGCGCAGTCACGCCGCCGGTGCGTTGCGCGCCGGCGAGGCCGGGCAGAAGGTCACCTTGGCCGGCTGGGTGGCGCGTCGCCGCGACCACGGCGGGGTGATCTTCATCGATCTGCGCGACGCTTCGGGGGTGTCGCAGGTGGTGTTTCGCGCCCCGGACGTCCTAGAGCAGGCCCACCGGCTGCGCGCGGAGTTCTGCGTGGCCGTCGACGGTTTGGTCGAAATCCGCCCGGAGGGCAACGAAAACCCCGAGCTGGCCACCGGAGAGATCGAGGTCAACGCGACCTCGCTGACCGTGCTGGGAGAAAGCGCGCCGCTGCCGTTTCAGCTTGACGAGCCCGCCGGTGAGGAACTGCGCCTGAAATACCGCTACCTCGACTTGCGCCGCGACGGCCCGGGTTCGGCAATTCGGTTGCGCTCCAAGGTAAACGCCGCTGCCCGAGAGGTGCTGGCCAGGCATGACTTCGTCGAGATCGAGACACCGACGCTGACCCGTTCGACACCCGAGGGGGCCCGCGATTTCCTGGTGCCGGCGCGGTTGCAGCCGGGAACCTTCTATGCGCTGCCGCAGAGCCCGCAGTTGTTCAAGCAGCTGCTGATGGTCGCGGGGATGGAGCGCTACTACCAGATCGCCCGCTGCTACCGCGACGAAGATTTCCGCGCCGACCGCCAGCCGGAGTTCACCCAGCTCGACATGGAGATGAGCTTCGTCGACGCCGACGACGTCATCACGATCTCCGAAGAAATCCTGGTCGCGTTGTGGGCGCTGATCGGCTACCAGGTGCCGACGCCGATCCCGCGGATCAGCTATGCCGAAGCGATGCGTCGCTTCGGCTCCGACAAGCCAGACATGCGGTTCGGCCTCGAACTCGTCGAATGCACAGAGTTCTTCGCGGACACGCCTTTTCGCGTGTTCCAGGCGCCGTATGTGGGTGCGGTGGTGATGCCGGGCGGGGCGTCGCAGCCACGTCGGACGCTGGACGGTTGGCAGGACTGGGCCAAGCAGCGCGGGCACAAAGGGCTGGCTTATGTGCTCGTCGGCGAGGACGGCACGCTGAGCGGTCCGGTGGCCAAGAACCTCTCGGACGCCGAACGTGCCGGATTGGCGGCCCACGTCGGCGCTCAGCCCGGCGACTGCGTCTTCTTCTCGGCCGGCCCGCCGAAGTCGTCGCGGGCCTTGTTGGGCGCGGCGCGCAGCGAAATAGCCACGCGGCTGGGCGTGATCGACCCGCAAGCGTGGGCGTTCGTCTGGGTGGTCGACCCGCCGATGTTCGAGCCCGCCGAGGAGGCCGCCGCGCACGGTGACGTCGCCCTCGGCGGCGCCTGGGCGGCGGTGCACCACGCGTTCACCGCGCCCAAGCCGGAGTCGGTGGACAGCATCGAATCCGATCCGGGTGCGGTGCTGGCCGACGCCTACGACATTGTCTGCAACGGGCACGAAATCGGTGGCGGCTCGATCCGTATCCACCGCCGCGACATCCAAGAGCGGGTGTTCGCGGTGATGGGGCTCGACAAAGCGCAAGCCGAAGAGAAGTTCGGATTTTTGTTGGAGGCGTTCACATTTGGCGCACCGCCGCACGGCGGTATCGCGTTCGGCTGGGACCGCATCACGGCGTTGCTGACCGGCATGGATTCGATCCGGGAGGTGATCGCGTTCCCCAAGACCGGCGGTGGGATCGATCCGCTCACCGACGCGCCGGCCCCGATCACCCCGCAACAGCGCAAGGAATCCGGGATCGACGTCATCCCCGAGCGCCGAGATCGACGCTAGAGCGGGCTGAACGGAATAACGCCCAGGCTGAGCAGGTTGTCGTGGGCATGACCCCACAGATGCCCGATGCCGAAACGATCAAGGCGTTCAACAAGCCCATCGTCGACGAATTCCGCACCAACGGCGGAAAGGTCGGCGGCCAGTTCGAGGGCGCCAACCTGCTGTTGCTCACCACAACCGGCGCCAAGTCCGGCCAGCCGCGGTTGACGCCGCTGGCCTATCTGCGCATCGACGGCAAGCTGGTCATCATCGGCTCATTTGCCGGCGCCGACGTCAATCCCGCTTGGGTGCACAATCTGCGGGCCAACCCGCACGCGCACGTCGAGATCGGCACCGAGTCCTTCGACGCGATCGCCCGCGAACTGCCGCCAGACGAACGAGACGCCATATTCTCCAAAGTCACCGCTGCGGCACCGGGATTCGCCGACTATCAGGCCAAGACGACTCGGGTGATCCCGCTTTTCGAACTGCAGCCGGTGAATTAGCCGCCGCCGATCACGGGCTGATCACGTCCGTCAATAGCATGGTCAAGCCCTGTGCGGGCCGAGCGATCAGTGCGGAATCGCTTTCGACCACAGCTTTCTGAGGGTGGATTGGACCGGATGCCGGATCGCAGGACATTGACCACTTCGGTCGGAAACAGGGCTTGATTGGGGCCGCACTTGGGCCAAGCCTCAGTTCCCTGGGTCGCCAGCACCCGTTCGGCCACCGCGATCTGCTGCTCTCGCGGCGCGTCCGCCGGTGAGCCGACGCCGCCATTGGCATCCCACGTCGACTGCTTGAATTGCAGGCCACCGTATTTCCCGTTGCCGGTGTCGGCGTGCCAGTCACTGCCCGACTCGCATTTCGGCGACGGCGTCCCAATCGACAATGTCTGCGTATGCCATGGCGGTGGCCGGATCGACCAATAACGAGATCCCGACGACGATGACGGCGGCAATTGATGTAACAATCCGAGAATGGCTCGAGTTTCTGAAGTTATCTATGTTGCCGTTGTTATTGATGTTGTTTGACTGCTGGGGCCGGAGCCGCGCCGTGGTAAGCAAGCGTGATGAGCACTTGGCTGGCAACTCAGGCTCAGGCTGCTGGCCGTGCTGCCCTGCAACGGCTGCGTCCGGCGCTGTGGCCGATCACCCAGACGTCAGTCGCCGCCGGCCTGGCGTGGTATCTCACCCACGATCCGCTGGGCCATCCCCAGCCGTTCTTCGCCCCGATCGCCGCGGTGGTGTGCTTGTCGGCAACCAACGTGCTACGCGGCCAACGCGCCGTCCAGATGATCATCAGGGTAACGCTGGGCATCGGGCTGGGCGCCGCGGTGCAGGCCCTGTTGGGGACGGGCCGGATCGCCATCTCGGTCGCGGTGTTTATCGCGTTGTGCATTGCGGTGTTGATCGGGCGCGGTTTCATCGCACAGGGACTGATGTTCGTCAACCAAACGGCGATCTCGGCTGTGCTGGTGTTGGTGTCCGCGCGCAGCGGGATGGTCTCGGAACGCCTCTTCGACACGCTGATCGGTGGTGGCATCGCCATCGTGGTGGGCACCCTGTTGTTCCCGGTCGATCCGTTGATCCTGTTGCGTGGCGCCCGTGGCGGCATGTTGCCTGCATCTGTCGCGCGTCGTCACGCCCCATCTCGCGGCTCGCCTCGGGCACCCCATGCACGCCGCGATCAGCGAACTAGCCGCCGGCGCAACCGCCGTCGACACCGACCGCGCCGCAGCGGCCGCCCGCGGCCGCGCACCGCCATGCTTGCGACATGCAGGCAGCCGCGCACAACACAGCTGAAATGACACTGGCCGCCGTCGACCTGTGTCGACGACATGCAACAGGTCCTCAACCTCGGTGGGGCGCTGGTCGGTTCGCCTCACCAAGGAACTCTTTGACCAGCTGTCTAGGAGCCTGCGTCAACCACGCCTCGGTGATCAGCTCGCGCAATTCTGCAACCGTGATCCGCTCGAGTTTGACCAGCACCGCTGGGTAGCCGTCGAAATGCGGGGTGGTGAAATACACCCCCGGCGCATCGGCGACCAACGCGAACTTGACGCCTTCGTCGGCCACTCGCACGCCCAGGATGTCGCCGGCCGGCACGTCCAAGCCGCGCGCGACCAGCGCCTCGCGGTCCGACTTGCGCAGCGGCCGCTCCCACACCATGAGCTTTTTGCCGACGCGCCAGTCATGCGGCGACGGCTCTGCCGTGAGTGGCAACTCCTCGACGATTCGGGCGACGTCCTCCCACGTGGCCACCTCTCGATTGTGCTCCGCGCCGCGGGGATGTGGCCGCAAATCACCCCGCGACACCGCAGCCGCCGGTTACAGCGAATTCTCAGCTACATCGCGGATAGTTAACCCGTGGCTCAGTCCGAGCGGTGGATCGGCACGGCGCGCATGCTGCGGCGGGCCGGATTCGGGGTGAGCGGCCCGCAAGTCGACGCGGTGGCCGCCGGGGACTGGTCGTCCTATGTCGACAAGGCTCTCGGCTCGAACGCCGTCGCCGATCCGGGCGCGGTGGCGACCCCGATCCCGACGTTTCCTTTGCAGTCGCGACCAGGCAAAGACGCGGCGGTGGCCGAGCGAAAGCAGTACAACCGCCAACTATCCGAGCAGATGTCGGAGCTCTCGCGGTGGTGGCTGCGCCGCATGGTCGCCGTCCAGCAGCCTATCCACGAAAAGCTAACGCTTTTGTGGCACAACCACTTTGCCACGTCGGCGCAGAAAGTCCGGATCGCCGGCTACATGGCGGCGCAAAACCAGAAGCTGCGCAGCTTGGCGCTCGGTGATTTTCGGGCCCTGGCCTATGCGATGCTGACCGACGCCGCGATGCTGCGCTGGCTGGACGGGCAGACCAACACCGCCAAGGCCGCCAACGAGAACCTCGCCCGCGAATTCATGGAACTGTTCGCGCTCGGCCACGGCAACGGCTACACCGAGGCCGACGTGCGGGCCGGCGCTCGCGCGCTGACCGGATGGGTCATCGAGAAAAACGGCGACACGACGATGCTGCGCAGACGCCACGACGGCAGCGCCAAGACCATCTTGGGTGCCACGGGCAACTTCGACGCGGCGGGTTTCTGCGACACCGTGCTGGCCCAACCCAACTCGCCGCGATACGTCGCCGGACGACTCTGGCAGCAGTTGGCCTCCGACGACCCGCCGCCAGCCTCGACGCTCGACAGGCTGGTCAGCGCATACGGCCCCGGCCGGGATCTGCGGGCGCTGACCCGGGCGATCCTCACCGACGACGAATTCACCGGCGGCCGCGCCGCCGTCGTGAACACTCCGGTCGAGTGGTTGGTGGGAGTAATCGCTACACTGCGGGTTGCTCTGGACCCACCGAAACGGCTGACGGCTCTCGACGCAACGTTGAAAGCGCTGGGGCAGCGGCCATTTTACCCACCTGACGTGGGCGGCTGGCCGCGGGGGCGGGTGTGGCTGTCGACCGCCAGCGCTGGGTTGCGGTTGCGCGCCGCAACCAATTTGGCGCGTGCCGGCGACCTGTCGACCATCGAAAGCGCCTCTGCGGGGGAGCGTGTGGACGCCGTAGGCTATCTCATCGGTGTCGGCGCATGGTCAGACCGGACCGTTACCGCGCTCAAGCCGCTGGCGCGCAACCCTGTTCAGCTGGTCGCTGCCGCTGTCAATACACCCGAGTACCTGACGTCCTAGCGAGATTGCCGATGTTGAATCGCCGCAAGTTTTTGATCGCCAGCGCCGGTGTCGGTGCGGCCGGCCTGCTGTCCGGCACCGCCGCGATCACCTGGAACGACTTGCGGCGCGCCGCACATGACCGCCCGCTGGCCGAGGGGAGCGGGATCCTGGTGATCGTGACGCTTTACGGCGGAAACGACGGCATCAACACCGTCATTCCGTACGCGGACAACGCCTACCACGACGCCCGCCCCGAACTCGCCTACGCACCAGGCGATGTGCTGCACCTGGACGAGCAGCTGGGACTCAACCCGGCGCTGAAGGGGTTGACCCAGGCGTGGCGAGACAAGAAATTGGCCGTCGTGCGCGGCGTGAGCTATCCCCAGCCCGACCATAGCCACTTCCGGTCGATGGACATCTGGCAGACCGCTTCGCCCGCCGAACCGGTGGCGACCGGGTGGATCGGGCGCTGGCTGGACGCCACCGGTGAGGATCCGCTGCGCGCCGTCAACATCGGGTCGGTGCTGCCGCCGCTGGCCGTCGGCGAAAAATGCACGGCCGCAGCACTATCCCCGACAGCTGCAACCGAATCAGCGAAGTGGTCCACCCAGACGATGGACGCGCTGGGCGTCGACGACCCCGACGACACACCGGCCATGTCCGCGGTGTGTGCCGCCTACCGCGCCGCTCGTACGGCCGACACGACGTTGGGCAAGGTCACGGCCTCCGGCAAGAAAGGGTTGGCCGCCCAACTCGCCATGGTGGCGGCTGCTGTGCGGGCCCGGGTGCCGACACAGGTGTACACCGTGGCGCTGGGCGGGTTCGACACCCACGCCGACGAACGGGAAACCCAGCAGCGCCTGCTGCAGACCTTCGACGACGCGCTGACTCCGTTTCTCGCCGAGATGGCCGCCGATCGCTACGGCAAGAACGTCGTGGTGCTGGCGTACTCGGAATTCGGCCGCCGGGTGGCCGCCAACGCATCCCAGGGCACCGACCACGGCACCGCCGGGCCGGTGTTCGTCGCGGGAGCACCGGTCAAGGGCGGCTTCTACGGCGACGAGCCCAGCCTGACCGACCTCGACAACGGCGACTTGAAAGCCACCAGCGATTTCCGCGACGTCTACTACGAACTGCTGTCGACGACGCTGCGCGCCGACCCCACACCCTCCGTCGGCATCGGCCGCCGGCCGCTGGGCTTTCTGTAGCCGCGGCTAAGCCCCGGTCTGGCTGCTCGCCGGGTGACGGAGCCAGTAACGCCGCGTCGCGTAGATCTACGGGTGGTTGGGCAGGTCGATGTGGTGCAGACCG
>NZ_CAXUCH010000214.1:0-7262 GCF_964249325.1 uncultured Mycobacterium sp.
GCAGCATGTTGTTGATGACGGGGCTGGGCGCGCTGGCAGCCGCAGTCCGGCTCCCGCAGGCCTGGGCGAACCCGCCCGCTCCGGACGCGCCGGCTCCCGCGCCACCGCCGGCCGCACCGGCCGGCTCCTCTGGCGGGAACTACATTTTCTCCGACGAGTTCGACGGCCCGGCGGGCTCGGGTCCCGATCCGGCCAAGTGGACGGTGCAGACCTGGCAAGACGACGTCTACCCACCGGTCGAGGGAATATACCGCACCCAAAACGTTTTTCTCGACGGCAATTCCAATCTGGTGCTCCAAGCCACCCGAGAAGGCAACCAGTATTACAGCGGCAAAGTGCGAGGCAACTGGCGGGGCCCGATCGGCCACACCTGGGAAGCACGCATCAAGCTGGACTGTCTGTACCCCGGCCTCTGGCCGTCGTTCTGGACTGTCAACGAGGATCCGGTGCCAGACGGCGAGGTCGACATTTTCGAGTGGTACGGCAACGGCCAGTGGCCCCCGGGCACCACGGTCCACGCGGCATCCAACGGGAAAACATGGGAAGGGAAATCGATTCCCGGCATGGTTGACGGTGCTTGGCACACCTGGCAAATGGGATGGTACGAAGACGGTTTCCACTTTTCGCGTGATGGGGCAGCGTACTTCAGTGTTCCGGCGAAACCCATCCCAGTCCACGGGAATCCGGACGACAAACGGTGGCCGTTCAACAATCCCGGCTATTGGATGACTCCGATGTTCACGCTTGCGGTCGGTGGGGTTGGCGCCGGCGATCCTGCCGCGGGTACGTTCCCGTCGCAAATGCTGATCGACTACATCCGCGTCTGGTGAACAGGCTCAAGACCTTTTAAATCGAATAACCTTGCTGCGGTGCAGGATCCATTCGTGATCCGCTTTAAACCCTTCCCGTTCCGCGACATCCACGACGGGCGAAGGCATGGTGCGGTCGACGATTGCCCACAACACCGTGCAGGCCGCTAGCCGCGGCCGCACCGCGTCGCTGTCGAACCGAAGATCCTGCGTCCACAACTGCGCCGCATAGGGGCCGGGCACACCGGCTGCCACATCGTCGAGCTGAGCGAACGCATCAGGACGCGCAGCGGCAGCCGCCCGCAACGGTTCATGGCCTGCCGAGCCGAAGGCGACGCAGTCCTGTGGTCGTGAATTGGTTTTGACGACGTGGGCGATTTCGGAATAGTCAGCACCCCCCGGTTTTCCGTACACGCTGCGTTGTGTCACGAACGCGGTGCTTGAACTGAGCGCGAGAACTGCCAGGATTAGTGCCAGCACTCGCGATCGCTCCCGTGCGATGGCCGCAGCGCAGACCCCCAGCAGCAAGCCAAGACCCGGTGCGGTGTACGTCAGATATCGCGGCGAGTAGACATCGGTTACGAGGGCCGAGTAGCCGACCAGCACCGCTGTCGGCACGACAACCCAGGGCAGTGCCACCGCGAGAGCATCCCGGCCGATCTTTCTCATGATGAGCACCACCGATCCCCACGCCAGCAGGATTACCGTTGCGCACATGAAAAGCCGTGAGCCGGTGAGCCATTGCTCCCAGAAGACGCCGGTGAGGTAACCGCCTCCGCCGATCCACCAGAGCTGGGTGTGGCGTTGACGGGCTGCCAACGCAATAAGTGGCGACGCAAGAGCAAGTGCCGCAACGACCGCAAGGATAAAAGGCAATAGGCGCCGCCACTTTCGGGTCAGGGCGAGCGTGATGGCGTGCGCGGGCACCAACAGGCCGAGATACACGTAGGCGACGACGGCCAGCGACAGTGTCAGAGCGTACAGAGCCCACAGCGCAGACCCGCGTCGAGCGGCAGCGATCACGAGCACCACCGTCAGCCACACCGCCACCGCGGTGGTCAACGCGTACGACCTGGCCTCCACGGCTGACCACAGCGTGCGGGGGAGAACCGTGAACGCAACCGCCGCAGCCCACGCGGTGGGCCGGTCGGCCACCAGCTTGCCCAGCACAACCACGCCGGCAGCGGCGGCGCCCACCGCCGCCGCGCTGGGAAGTCGCGCCGTGAACTCGTTGATCGGCACCCACGACAACCACCCGTGCATGGCCAGGTAAAACAGGCCATGGACCGCGTCGAAGTTGAGCAACAACCGCAGGATGTCGATCTCCGACCGGTTCGCCGCGGCCACCGTGGCGGCCTCGTCGAACCAGAACGACGGCCGCCACGAAAAGAGCATCCCGACGAGCGTGGCCGTGAGAGCCGCTATCCAGGGATCGGCGCGGTCGGGCACGTGGACCCGAGCGCGCCCGGGCGGCGAGTTGGCTTGATCCGCGGCGACAGAGGCATCATGTGGCTCCCCTGGATCGTTCATGACGGAAATGTTGTCATCGGTCGCGCCCGGCGCACTTGGTTGCCCGTCGTGTCTCGAGCGGTCATCGCGGTACAGCGGCGCCCGAGGCGGTGGCAGGAGACCTCCCGGTACAATCTGCCGGCAAACAAACCGGTGGAGGTGAGTATGGGTAGCGGGCCCCAAGTTACTGGTGACGCCGCAGGAAGCAGCTGCGCTATCGAAGAACGGCAAATCGGCGACATCAGTGTCGTGTCGGTGGCCGGCACGGTAGATATGCTTAACGCGCCGCAACTCCAGCAAGCCATCTCCGCCGCCGGCCAGCGTCCACCCAAAGCAGTCGTCGTCGACCTGAAAGCCGTGGAATTCCTGGCATCGGCCGGCATGGGTGTCTTGATGTCCGTACACGATGAGCTCACTCCCTCGGTGCGCTTCGCGATCGTGGCCGACGGGCCGGTGACCAGCAGGCCACTGAAGGTCGTGGGCATCGCTGATGTAATCGACCTTTACCCGACGCTGGACGAAGCGATTGCCGCCCTGACGAATTAAATACCGACGCATCGGGTAGCCAGGTGTCCGAGATGTCAGCCGCCGAGGGGTCACCCCAGCACACGCGCTTCGCGCGACTGGACGCCACCGCAGACGCGGTGACGGCTGCGCTGATCCGCGAAGAGTTCTCACGCTGGCTGCGAAAGCATTTCACCCTCGACGCAGCCAAGATCAGCGACGTCGTCTTGGCCGTCAACGAGGCATTGGCCAACGCGGCCGAATTCGCTTACCCAGCCGCCGATCAGCCCGGGGCCATGCACATGCACGCCGAATACGACCCCGCCGCAGCTGTCCTGGCGGTCACCGTCACCGACGAAGGCTCCTGGTTGCCAGCCGACTCGCAGCGGCGCGACCTGGCCCGGGGTCGCGGTATCCCGTTAATGCATGCCCTGGCCGACCGGGCCGTCATCGACGGATCCCCCGACGGCACGCGGGTGCGCTTGGAATGGACCGGCATCGACGTGGTGAACACTTCGCCGGTTCATGGCGGGGGCAGTCGCACCACCTGAACGAAGAATTCGTCGATCTGCCGCACGGCGCTCATGAACTGGTCGAGGTCAACCGGTTTGGTGACATAGGCGTTCGCGTGCAGTTTATAGCTGCGAAGGATGTCTTCCTCGGCCGACGAGGTGGTCAGAACGACGACCGGGATATGGCAGAGGTCCGGATCCGACTTGATTGTCTCGAGCAGTTGACGGCCATCGTATTTCGGCAGGTTCAGATCGAGCAGAATCAGATCTGGCCGAGGCGCGCCGTCGAATTGCCCACGGCGGTAGAGAAAGTCCAGGCCCTCCTCACCGTCATGTGCCACGTGCAGCGTGTTGTTGATCTTGTTGTGTTCGAACGCCTCTCTGGTGATGAGCTCATCACCGGGGTCGTCCTCGATCAGCAGGACGTCGATGGCTCGGGTAGCCGATGTCATTCGTGTGCTCCTTCCAGGAGGGCGGCCGATGTCTGCTCCGGCGCGTCAATGCGCACCGCGGGCAACGTAAAGCGAAACCGGGTTCCTTGGGTGTATGACGTGTCGATCCAGATGGTTCCACCGTGGTGCTCGACGATCTTCTTACACAGCGCAAGCCCGATTCCGGTGCCGCTGTACGTGTCTCGGCCATGAAGGCGCTGGAAGATGACGAACACCTTGTCGGTGAACTCCTCGGCTATGCCGATGCCGTTGTCGGTCACCGAGAGGACCCAATTGTCGTCGCCGGGTTCGCAGTCGATGACGACCCGAGGAGCGACATTCTCTTGCTGGAACTTCACCGCGTTGCCAATGAGGTTCTGCCACACCATGACAAGCAGCGTCGGGTCGCCTTCGACTGTGGGCAGGGCATGCTCCGAACACATGATCTGCGCACCGGACTCTTCAATCGCGGTGGCCAGGTTGGCTAGCGCGGCATCCAACGCATCATTGAGGTCCACCTCGGAGTGTGTGGCGTTGAGTCGCCCCACTCGTGAGAAGGTCAACAGATCGTTGATCAGCACCTGCATGCGCTTGGCCCCGTCGACGGCGAAGCCGATGTATTCGGCCCCGCGCTCATCGAGCTTGTCGCCGTATCGCTTTTCGATCAGCTGGCAAAACGATGCCACCTTTCGCAGCGGCTCCTGCAGATCGTGCGAGGCGACGTACGCGAACTGCTCGAGCTCGGCGTTGGACCGACGCAACTCGAGTGCCTGCTCGTCGAGCGTCTCGCGAGCCGAGCGAGAAGCGTCGAGCTCCTCCACAATTCGTTGGCGCATCTCTTCGACGTCGCGCGCGATGCCGCGGATGTCTTTCGGCCCTCTGGGGACGATACGTTCGCTGAAGTTTCCAGCGGTGATGCGCCGGCATGACGCCGCCAGCGCCGCAAGTGGACGCGTGACAGCATTGCGCACCAACAAAGCCAACAGAACCGTCATCGCGAAGAACGCCGCCAACATGGCCGCCAGGACTGTGTCGCGCCAGCGGCGAACCCGGGTGAGCTCGTCGACCGCCGCGTCCCGAGTGGAAAGAAGGCGTTGGTTCTGCGCGTCGAAAAGCCCGCGCAGACGGTCGAAGTCGGCCTTGCCCTGCGCGCTGTTGGTGGTTGCGGCATCGGTTCCGCCGCGGCTAACGCTTGCGATCAGTGGCTCGGCGTAGGTGCTGCGCCATGTCGCGGCGGCGTTTTCGATGGCCTGCAGGTCGGCGATCATGGTGTGGCGGTGGGCCATATGGTCGCGGATGTCGTGGGCCGCCGCTTGTTCATTGCGTTGTCCTACGTAATACGGCATGAGGAACTGACGGTCGGCGGTGATGACCCACCCGCGGACGGCGGTCTCCTGGTCGCGCAGCGCCGACTGCAATTGGTATGCGGCTACGCGCGCCGGCTCGATCTCGTCCACCAGCTCCCGTGATCCTCGGTCGGTGCGAGTGAGCAGCAGCCCGCCGGCCACCGCGCCCGCGAGCACCACCACACCCATCACCGAGAGCACAATGTTTTGCCAGCCCTGCACCGTGAGGCGTCGAGCCCACTGCGCGTTCTCTGCGCGGCCGGCCCCCATCAGTTCGCTCATGTCGGGGTTCGCTCCACCCGCACGACCGCGATGTCGTCGCTGATGCCGCCGTGGGCCTGCGCTCGTCGCTCCACTTCGTCGATGAGTGCGGCCACGAAATCCGGTCCAGGCAACGCGGCAAACGAGCGAGCCAACTCGAGCAACCCGGCCTCACCCAGGCGTTCCCTGCCGCGTCCCGAGTGCCCTTCGAACAGTCCATCGGTGAGCAGCACAAGCCCCATACCGGCCGGCAGATCCAGCTGCTCAGGTCCCCAATCGCCGGCACGCACGCCCAGGGCCGGGCCACCGGTTGGCTCGACCCACTGCACGGTACCGTGACCATGCAGAAGCATGCCGGGATGACCAGCCCGCACGGCGGTTATCGGGCCGGTGCCGGGAGGTATGGCCAGGCTCACCACCGTCGCGAAAATGCCCTTGCCGGCGCGTTCGGCGTGAAGTATCCGCTCGAGTTGGCGCATCCTCTCCGAGCCGCGCAGGCCGCTGAAGGTCAGCGTCCGCCAGGCGATGCGCAATGCCACACCGAGTGCGGCCTCGTCAGGGCCGTGTCCGGCGACATCGCCGATCATGACGTGCACGGTTCGATCCGCGGTCTGCACGAAGTCGTAGAAGTCGCCGCCGAGCAGGGCGTTCTCGCGGCTTGGCCGATATTGCGCGACGATTTCCACACCGGGGTTCTCCAGCAGCAGCGGTGAGGGCAGCAGGCCCCGTTCGAGTCGTGCGTTCTCCCGGGCCCGGAGCTGGCTGGCGTGCAATTCCACCGCGGTTAGCTCCGCACGCTTGCGCTCGATCGCGTAGAGGACGGCGCGCCGCAGCGTTTCGGAGTCCACGCGGCCCTTCACCAGGTAGTCCTGCGCGCCGGACGCCACCGCCGAGACTCCGAAGTGTTCGTCGTTCAGGCCGGTCAACACGATGATCGGCAGCGTGGGGTCGTGCTCGGCGACGCGCTTCAGCGCGAAAATGCCGTCGGCATCGGGTAGGTGCAGGTCCAACAGGACGCAGTCCGGGCGGGCGAAGGCGAGCTCGCGTTCAGCGTCGGCCATGGTCTGCACCCAGGTGAGGGCGATGTCGGCCGCCGCGTCGGCGATGAGTTCCTCGACCAGCAGGCCGTCGGCCCGATCGTCCTCGACCAACAGCAGCGACAGCTTGTGCCCGCCTACGTTACGGGCAGCGCCGACCGTGGGCGCAGATGCGGATTTGGCGTCAAGTGGCGCGCGCATCGGGCATCGGTAATCACGTCCTCTCGTACGTCACCCGGTCGCGCTGACCCTCTGCTTCAGTGACAATGCCTCGACAATACCGAGCCGCGCTCGCCGCCTCAGCCGGTGCCGTCGACTACGGGGTCCTGGTTTGGACCGGCCGTGCAAACCCGTCGGCTAGCCCGCTTTGCACTCATGTCAAGTAGCTGGCGAGCACAGGGACCCGACGAAGCGGCTGTCAGAGTCGGTTAGTTATCATTTCGTGACTCTTCCTCCATTTGCTCGTGAGGTGCCTTCACGTGGGACGACATCGGCTACCCAGTCACCGGTCAAGGTCATCGGTTGTCATCGCTGCAGTGGGAGTCCCGGCCGCCGCCGTATTCTTCGCCGTCAGCGGAAGTGCTCATCCCGTACGCGCTGGCGTTGACGCCGAGCCGGTTGGCGATGGCGTTGGGTCGTGCTGCCTGCAACTCGTAGCGACAGCACCGGGCGTGACGTCGTGGGCTCGCTCCGGTGCGCAGCCCGATACAGGCGAGTGGATGCGGGCGTCGAGATTGCGGGTAGCCCACCAAGAGGCTCGGCAGTTGCTACCCCCGGGCAAAGCTCCGGAGCGCGGTCTGTGTTCGGAGGCATTCAGGGTGACCACGTGGGGGTAGTTGCCCGGCGCTGAGGG
>NZ_CAXUCH010000215.1:0-3154 GCF_964249325.1 uncultured Mycobacterium sp.
ACGGGGAATCGTTCGACGGCGTACGGCCAGCGGCCGTGCGTGTCCCGGTCGCCGCGCTCGACGCGGCACTAGCGCGGCTGGACCACAACGTTCGCGACGCGCTACAGGTGGCGATCGAACGCACCCGCGCAGTCCATGCCGAACAGCGCCGCGCCGACGTCGCTACCACACTCGGACCCGGCGCGACGGTCACGCAGCGATGGGTTCCTGTCGACCGGGTCGGCCTCTACGTCCCCGGCGGCAACGCCGTCTACCCGTCCAGCGTGGTGATGAACGTGGTGCCGGCGCAGGTGGCCGGCGTCGAGTCGCTGGTGCTGGCCAGTCCGCCACAAGCTGCCTATCACGGCCTGCCGCATCCGACCATCCTGGCCGCGGCCCGGCTGCTGGGCGTCGACGAAGTCTGGGCGATCGGCGGGGCGCAAGCGGTGGCGCTGCTGGCCTATGGCGGCACCGACACCGACGGCACCGATCTGACGCCGGTCGACATGATCACCGGGCCGGGCAACGTCTACGTCACCGCCGCCAAGCGGCTCTGCCGCTCCCGGGTGGGCATCGACGCCGAAGCCGGGCCAACCGAAATCGCCGTGCTCGCCGACCACACCGCCGATCCCGCGCACGTGGCCGCCGATCTGATCAGCCAGGCCGAACACGACGTGATGGCCGCCAGCGTGTTGGTCACCCCCAGCGTCGAGCTGGCCGACGCCACCGACGCGGAGCTGACCAGCCAGCTGCAGACCACGGTGCACCGGGAGAGGGTGACGGCCGCGCTGTCCGGTCAGCAGTCGGCGATCATCCTGGTCGACGACCTCGACGCCGGTATCAGGGTCGTGAACGCCTATGCCGCCGAGCATCTGGAAATCCAGACCCTCGACGCGGCCGGTGTTGCAGCCCAAATCCGTTCGGCTGGAGCGGTTTTCGTCGGCCCGTACTCGCCGGTGAGCCTGGGCGACTACTGCGCCGGCTCCAACCACGTGTTGCCGACCGCCGGCTGCGCCCGGCATTCCAGCGGCCTGTCGGTGCAGACGTTCCTGCGCGGCATCCAGGTCGTCGACTACACCGAGGCCGCGCTCAAAGACGTGGCCGGGCATGTGATCACGCTGGCGCAGGCCGAAGACCTGCCCTCGCACGGTGAGGCGATACGGCGGAGGTTCGAGCGATGACCCGCCGTCCGACGCTCGACGAGCTACCCCTGCGCGACGACCTGCGCGGCAAAACTCCCTATGGCGCCCCGCAATTGGCTGTGCCGGTGCGGCTGAACACCAACGAGAACCCCCACCCGCCTAGCAAGGCACTGGTCGACGACGTCGCCGGGTCGGTGCACCACGCCGCCGCCGGCTTGCACCGCTACCCCGACCGTGACGCGGTCGCGCTGCGGCGCGACCTGGCCGCTTACCTCACCGCGCAGACCGGTACTCAGCTGACAGTCGAAAACATTTGGGCTGCAAACGGTTCCAATGAGATCCTGCAACAGCTGCTGCAGGCCTTCGGCGGGCCAGGGCGCAGCGCAATCGGATTCGTGCCGTCGTACTCGATGCACCCGATCATCGCCGACGGCACCCACACCGAATGGCTGGAGACCGTACGCGCCGAGGACTTCAGCATCGACGTCGACGCCGCCGTCTCTGCCATCACCGAGCGCCAACCCGACATCGTGATGGTGGCCAGCCCCAACAACCCATCCGGGCAAAGCGTTTCGCTGCCCGATCTACGACGGCTGCTCGACGTCACACCGGGCATCCTGATCCTCGACGAGGCCTACGGCGAATTCTCGTCGCAACGCAGCGCAGCCCAGCTGGTGCAGGAGTACCCGGCCAAGCTCGTCGTCACCCGCACCATGAGCAAGGCATTCGCGTTCGCCGGCGGAAGGCTGGGATACCTGATCGCCACGCCGGCGGTCATCGACGCGATGTTGTTGGTACGGCTGCCCTATCACCTGTCGTCCATCACGCAGGCGGCGGCCCGGGCTGCGCTGCGACACGCCGACGACACGCTGGGCAGTGTCGCCGCGCTGATCGCCGAACGGAACCGAGTATCAGCGGAATTGACCCGCATGGGATTTCGGGTCATCCCCAGCGACGCCAATTTCGTGTTGTTCGGGCAGTTCGCCGACGCGCCCACCACCTGGCAGCGCTACCTGGATGCGGGCATCCTGATCCGCGATGTCGGCATCCCCGGATATCTGCGCGCCACCACGGGCCTTGCCGAGGAAAACGATGCGTTCCTGAAGGCCAGCGCACGCATCGCCGACACCGAACTGGCCCAGCCGCTGGTGGCGATCGCAAGCGCGGCAAAGCCGGGCGCAGCGGGTCGCCACCAGGATGATTAGGAGCGTCATGACTACCCACCGCCGTGCGCGCGTCGAACGCACCACCAAAGAATGCGACATCGTCGTCGAACTCGACCTCGACGGCACCGGACAGGTCGATGTCGACACCGGTATTCCGTTCTACGACCACATGCTGACCGCCCTGGGCAGCCACGCCAGCTTCGATCTGAGCATGCGCGCCAAGGGCGATGTCGACATCGAGGCGCACCACACCATCGAGGACACCGCGATCGTGCTCGGCCAAGCGCTCGGGCAGGCGCTCGGCGACAAGACCGGCATCCGGCGGTTCGGCGACGCCTTCGTCCCGATGGACGAGGCGCTGGCCCACGCCGCGGTCGACGTGTCCGGGCGGCCCTACTGCGTGCACACCGGCGAGCCGGATCACCTGCGGCACTTCACAATTGCCGGTAACACGGTGCCGTATCACACCGTCGTCAACCGGCACGTGTTCGAGACGCTGGCGATGAACGCCCGCATCGCGCTGCATGTGCGCACGCTTTACGGGCGCGACCCGCACCACATCACCGAGGCGCAATACAAGGCCATCGCCCGTGCGTTGCGTCAGGCCGTCGAACCCGATCCCCGCGTCTCCGGGGTGCCGTCGACCAAAGGCACCCTGTGACAGCGAAATTCGTGGTGGTCCTGGACTACGGCTCGGGCAACCTGCGGTCTGCGCAGCGTGCGCTCCAGCGGGTCGGCGCTTCTGTCGAGGTGACCGCCGACCTCGACGCCGCCGCAGCCGCCGACGGGCTGGTGGTACCCGGCGTCGGCGCCTTCGCGGCCTGCATGCACGGGCTTCGACAAGTCGACGGCAACAACGTGATCGCC
>NZ_CAXUCH010000215.1:3164-7245 GCF_964249325.1 uncultured Mycobacterium sp.
CTGGAGCGCATACGCGACGGCGTTCCTTTTCTTGGCATCTGCGTCGGCCTGCAAATCCTGTTCGCGCGGGGAATCGAGTTCGGTGTCGAATCGGAGGGCTGCGGGCAGTGGCCTGGTGAGGTGACCCGACTCGACGCGCCGGTGATCCCGCACATCGGCTGGAACGTCTTGGCTGCCGCGCCCGGCAGCGCGCTGTTCAAAGGGCTCGACCCTGATGCGCGGTTCTATTTCGTGCATTCTTACGCCGCCCAGCGCTGGGAGGGTGCAGCCGACGCGCTGCTGACTTGGGCCACCTATCATGTGCCGTTCCTGGCCGCCGTCGAGGACGGCCCGTTGGCCGCGACGCAGTTTCACCCCGAAAAGAGCGGTGACGCGGGCGCGGCCCTGCTGAGCAACTGGGTCGAGGGGCTCTGAGATGTCGTTGATTCTGTTGCCGGCCGTCGACGTGGTCGACGGGCAGGCGGTGCGGTTGGTGCAGGGCCGCGCAGGCAGCGAAACCGAGTACGGCTCGGCGGTCGACGCGGCGCTGGGCTGGCAGCGCGACGGCGCCGAATGGATCCATCTAGTCGACCTGGACGCCGCATTCGGCCGCGGGTCCAACCGCGAACTGCTGGCCGAGGTCGTGGGCAAGCTCGACGTGCAAGTCGAACTGTCCGGCGGCATCCGCGACGACGACTCGCTGGCCGCAGCACTGGCCACCGGATGTGCTCGGGTCAACCTGGGCACCGCTGCGCTGGAAAACCCGCGCTGGTGCGCCGAGGTGATCGCCGAGCACGGCGACAAAGTCGCGGTGGGCCTGGACGTCCGCATCGTCGACGGGCAGCATAGGCTGCGTGGCCGCGGCTGGGAAACCGACGGCGGCGATCTGTGGGAAGTACTGGAACGCCTTGCTGCTCAAGGGTGTCCACGCTTTGTCGTCACCGATGTCAGCAAAGACGGCACGCTCGCCGGCCCCAATCTCGATCTGCTTCGCGCCGTAGCCGAACGCACCGACGCCCCCCTGGTCGCATCCGGCGGGGTCTCCAGCTTGGACGACTTACGCGCCATCGCCACCCTGACCGGCAGCGGAGTCGAGGGCGCCATTGTCGGAAAGGCCCTCTACGCGGGACGATTCAGCTTGCCGCAGGCCCTGGCGGCGGTGCGGGAATGACGAAGGACTTAGACGCGCTCGTGGCCAAAGCGGCGGCGATCCTGGATGCCGCCAGCGAGCAGTTCGTCGCCGGCCACCGAGCCGACTCGGCGGTCAACAAAAGGGGCAACGACTTCGCCACCAAAGTCGACCTGGCCATCGAGCGCCAGGTCGTCGACGCGCTGGTCAAGTGCACCGGAATCGAGGTTCACGGTGAGGAGTTCGGCGGCGCGGACGTCGACTCGCCGTGGGTGTGGGTGCTCGACCCCGTCGACGGGACGTTCAACTATGCCGCGGGCTCGCCGATGTCGGCGATCCTGTTGGGGCTTTTGCACAACGGTGATCCGGTGGCGGGCCTGACTTGGCTGCCGTTCACCGGGCAGCGCTATACCGCCGTGGTCGGTGGCCAGCTGGTCAAAAACGGTGTGGCGCAGCCGCCTTTGGCGCCCACCAAACTGGCGGACTCGATCATCGGCATCGGAACTTTCAACGCCGACTCGCGGGGACGGTTCCCTGGCCGGTATCGGCTCGCCGTGCTGGAAAACCTCAGCCGGGTGTCGTCGCGGCTGCGTATGCACGGCGCCACCGGCATCGACCTCGCCTACGTTGCCGACGGAATACTCGGCGGTGCAATCAGTTTCGGCGACCATGTATGGGATCACGCGGCCGGGGTAGCGCTGGTGCGGGCAGCCGGCGGCATCGTCACCAACCTGGCCGGCGACCCGTGGACACCCGAGTCGCGGTCGGCTTTGGCGGCAGCGCCCGGCGTCCACGCCGAAATGCTGGAGATACTGCGCCGCACCGGCGGCCCGGAAACCTACTGACATGTCATCCGGTAACGGCCTTGCAGTGCGGGTGATCCCATGCCTGGACGTCGACGACGGGCGGGTGGTCAAGGGCGTCAACTTCGAAAACCTGCGTGACGCAGGTGATCCGGTCGAACTCGCCGCGGTCTACGACGCCGAGGGCGCCGACGAGCTGACCTTCCTGGACGTCACCGCTTCCTCGTCGGGGCGGGCCACCATGTTGGAGGTGGTGCGCCGCACCGCCGAGCAGGTGTTCATTCCGCTCACGGTCGGTGGCGGCGTGCGCACGGTGGCCGATGTCGACGCCCTGCTGCGCGCCGGGGCCGACAAGGTGTCGGTCAACACCGCCGCGATCGAGCGGCCCGAGCTGTTGGCCGAGATGGCTCGTCAGTTCGGCTCCCAGTGCATCGTGTTGTCCGTCGACGCCCGCATCGTGCCGGCCGGATCTCGCCCGACACCGTCGGGCTGGGAAGTCACCACCCACGGCGGGCGGCGCGGCAACGGTATCGACGCCGTCGAATGGGCAGCCCGCGGTGCCGAACTCGGGGTGGGAGAGATCTTGCTGAATTCCATGGACGCCGACGGCACCCAATCCGGCTTCGACCTGGCCATGCTGCGTGCGGTTCGCGCAGCGGTCACTGTGCCGGTGATCGCCAGCGGGGGAGCAGGGGCGGTGGAGCATTTCGCGCCAGCGGTTTTCGCGGGCGCCGATGCGGTGTTGGCAGCCAGCGTGTTCCATTTCCGGCAGCTAAGCATCCGCCAGGTGAAAGCCGCCATGGCCGCGGAGGGAATCACGGTGCGATGACACTGAAACCCGACATTGCGACGCGCCTCAAGCGCAACGCCGACGGATTGTTCACCGCCGTGGTGCAGGAGCGCGGCAGCGGCGACGTGCTGATGGTCGCCTGGATGGACGACGAGGCGCTGGCCCGAACCCTGGAAACCCGTGAGGCGACATATTTTTCGCGGTCGCGTGACGAGCAGTGGGTGAAGGGCGCAACTTCCGGGCACACCCAGCATGTGCATTCGGTGCGATTGGACTGCGACGGCGATGCAGTGCTGCTGGTGGTCGACCAAGTCGGCGGCGCCTGCCATACCGGTGACCACAGCTGCTTCGACGCCGACGTGCTGCTGGAGCCGGAGGACTGACCGCAATGGCGTCGGCGTCCTAAGGCCCGTCGTCATCGTCGTCTTCCTGGTGAAGCAGTCTCTCGGGATGATGGAACAGGTTGATCCGCGGTTGGCCGTAGTCGAGGTGGGGTGGTGGAATCCACTCGGTCAAGCCGTCTTTGCGTTTGCGGGTAGTCCAGCCGCCGGGTGTGACGAGCTTATGGTTTGGCCCGCAGGCCAGGGTGAGGTCATCGATGTGCGTTCGTTTACTTTTCGCCCACTCGGTCACATGGTGCACTTCGGTGAGGTAAGCTGGGATGTCGCAGCCTGGCGCGCTGCACCCACGATCCTTGGCGTACAACACGATTCGCTGCGCCGGTGATGCGATGCGCTTGGTGTGATACAGCGCCAACGCCCGACCTTTATGGAAGATCGCGAGATAGTGATGCGCGTGAGCGGCCATCGCCACGACTTCGCTCATCGGCAGCAGCGACCCGCCTCCGGTCAGCGCCTTACCGGCGCCGGCCTCCAACTCCGCCAGTGTGGTGGTGACGATGATCGACGCCGGGAGGCCGTTGTGTTGGCCCAGTTGGCCGGAGGCGAGCATGGCGCGCAGCACCGCAGTGAAGGCGTCATGATTGCGTTGGCTCGCGCTGCGGGTGTCGGAGTCGATGGCCGTCTGGGACGGGGTGCCGTCCAGCACCGGCGGGCCGGCGCCAAATGGGTTGCACATGCCGGGCGCTGCCCATCGGGCCAGCACGGCTTCCAAGCTGGCGCGCACGCCGGGGGTGATCCAGCCGCGGATCGGTGACATGCCGTCGCGGTCTTGCGGGCCGAGGGTGACGCCGCGGCGCCGGGCCCGGTCGTCGTCGCTGAAATTGCCGTCGGGGTTGAGGCAGTCGGCGAGTTTGTCGGCCAACTTGGAAAGCTGGTCGGGGCGAAACTCGGTGGCCAGCTTTGCGAGTTTGGCCTCGGCACGCTCGCGGGTGGGTCCGTCGATCCAGCACGGCAGATTCTCGAAGAAGCGACGGATTAC
>NZ_CAXUCH010000216.1:0-7224 GCF_964249325.1 uncultured Mycobacterium sp.
GTCGGGCAGCACCCGCAAACCGACGGCCAGTGACAGCGAAGTGACGAAGGTAAGCGCGCCGGCAATCAACACCGTCAATGCCCCCACGTATGACGGTGGTCGAGACCGCAGCTGCTGCGTCGGATGCCTCGGCGACGACTTGATCACATCTGCTTCGGTGAACTCAGTGCTCTGAGCAGACGCCAGTGCCGCGCCCCGCGCCAGGGCTAAGTGCGCTGCATTCTGCGCGAAAACCGGGACGGGCAAAGCATCTTCGAGCCGCCATGAGATCGAGTCCAACTCCGGATCTGAGCCGACGACGACAACGCCCCGCGGCTGCCACGACCTCCGGTCGAACATGGTTGTCAGCCAGCGGATCAGGCCGTCGGCGCCACCGCCCACATGTTTGACGGCCGTGCGTGTCTCCTCGCCGGAGACGGTGACCAGCACGACGGTGGTCGAGTCGCCCTCGATAACACACACCGCGGTCTGGTCGTAGCCGATTACGGGTGCTAGTCCGCGCGCCAAGGTCTCTGCAGCTTGCGTCGACCGAACCGGTACGAGGTTGTCAAAACCGGCGCCGGTCAACGACTCCAACAGCAGCGCAGCCTCGGCGGCCGCGTCGTCGCTCCACGTGACGCCGATGACGTGTACCCGCCGATCGAGGGTCACCACCACGTCCTGGGCTCGAAATACGGCGGCTGCCACCAGTTCCGCGGTGTCTATCGCACGCATTCCCCCGCCGGTATGCACCGCGAAATCGTCGTGGTCGAGGATGCTGCCATCTGCGTCGTGTCCGTCGACCAGGACCCACCCGACGATGGTCGGTGTCATCGAGAGCCCAAGTACCGTATCCAAATTCGCACCTCAATCGTGCCCGAAGCCACCGGCGCCACGCGCGACGGGCCTCAAACCCTTGACACGGTGTTTCTTGAGCGCCGGAATGGACCGGGACAACGTGGTCTTCGTCGGCCTATCCCGGGCGAGCCTACGCGGGGCGGTGAAACTTGAGTGGATCGGGTGCCCACCGCGGCGACGTGGGACCATCCGACCGTCGTTGCCGATACAGAATCGAGATGTTTTCGCGTCCTGATCGACATACCGGCTTCCCACAAGGTAAGTTTTGCCGAGTGACCGACGGCACATATTTAAGGGGCACAGGTATGACAGACGTGAGCGAGAAGATGCGCGGCTGGGTGCGGCGACTTGCGGTCGTCGCCGTTGCGGCCGCCGCTCTGCCAGGCCTGGTCGGCCTTTTCGGCGGGGCAGCGACTGCCCGGGCGTTCTCCCGGCCCGGTCTGCCGGTCGAGTACCTGCAAGTGCCGTCGGCTGCGATGGGCCGCAGCATCAAGGTCCAGTTCCAGAGCGGCGGAGCAAACTCGCCCGCGGTGTATTTGCTGGACGGCCTCCGCGCCCAGGACGACTACAACGGCTGGGACATCAACACTCCAGCCTTCGAGTGGTACTACCAATCCGGTCTGTCGGTGGTGATGCCGGTGGGCGGGCAATCCAGCTTCTACACCGACTGGTACAACCCCGCCTGCGGTAAAGCCGGTTGCACGACCTACAAGTGGGAGACCTTCCTGACCAGCGAGCTGCCGGGTTACCTGTCTTCCCAGAGCGTCAAACCGACGGGCAGCGCCGCGGTGGGCATCTCGATGTCCGGGTCGGCGTCGTTGATCTTGGCGGTCTACCACCCGCAGCAGTTCATCTACGCCGGCTCGTTGTCGGCCTTGATGGACCCGTCACAGGGCATGGGGCCGTCCTTGGTCAACCTCGCGATGGGCGACGCCGGCGGCTATAAGGCCGCGGACATGTGGGGCCCGCCCAGCGACCCGGCTTGGCAGCGCAACGACCCGTCACTGCATATCCCAGAGCTGGTCGGCAACAACACTCGGCTGTGGATCTACTGCGGTAATGGCAAGCCGTCCGAACTCGGTGGCGCCAACCTGCCTGCCGAGTTTCTCGAGGGCTTCGTCCGGACCAGCAACCTGAAGTTCCAAGACGCCTACAACGGCGCGGGCGGCCACAACGCCGTCTTCAACTTCCCCGACAACGGCACCCACAGCTGGGAGTACTGGGGTGCCCAGCTGAACGCCATGAAGCCTGACCTGCAGGGCGCGTTGGGCGCGAGCGGCGGGGCTGCCTGAGTCCAGAAATCAATACACTGCGCGTGATGGCCACCCACCGTCACGCGCAGTGTGTTTAAGTAGCGCCCGCTTACCGCTGCCAAAGCGCTGATTTTCGTTGCCCGCCTCCCCTTCCGGTAGCCGAATGGCACGCGCACAATCGACATGGAGCAATGAAAGGGAGTGTGTGATGAAGGCCCAGGTTGGCGACTGGTTGGTCATCAAGGGTACGACAGTTGCACAGCCAGACCACCGCGGGTTGATCACCGAGGTGCGGTCAGCGGATGGGTCGCCGCCGTACGTGGTGCGGTGGAACGGCACCAGCCAAGAAGCGACTGTCTTTCCCGGTCCGGACGCGATCGTGCTCACCTCCGCAGAGTTGGAGCACGCTGACGAGCGGGCCCGGTCCCGGGCAGTTAAAACATAGGCAGAGCTGGCCTACCGAGCTCGACCGATTTGGTCGCTGATCTCGATCCACGCCGTTGTGTCGGTGCGGTGATCACTGACATTTCGGCATTGACCATAGACGCGCGCAACGCCCAGGGTTGGGTAATCGCTGTCCCGATAGATGATGGCTGTGACGCCGTCCTTGTACAGGGTTTTGCCGTACACCCCCTGGGTGGGCTCTAAGCCCTCCTGCCAGCCGTCAGCGGACATGGCCGCCGCGATGCTGTGGAAGTAGCTGTCGGCACGCACGCCGGCAGGCACCGTGAAGGTCAGGTAAATCGCCCCCTGATACGGCGGATCGTGCTGGTTTTTGCAAGACATCAACATGTAGCCCGCCGCCGGTTTCTGCAACCCCGCGATCGCGACGATTTCTTTGGCCGGCTCAACGACTTGGGCCTTGCTCTGGTCGTCGGTGACCGGATGGTCGGGATGGTCGAGGTAGTCCGACGGCGACGAATGAAGCCTTGAGATAGACAGAAACGCTCCGCCGAGCAGCAGGGAAATCGCGAGTGCGGCCGCAATGAGCGGCCGAGTCGCCGCGGAATGCGACCATTCCGGGCGACCACCAGGGCTGGTCCACCGATCGATGTGTTGCGTCAGCGTCATCAGGGCGATCCGGCATCGTGTGAGAGGCCAATCGCCACCAGGCTAGCCGCTACGGAGCTAGTCCCACGGGCCTGATGGTCGGCTACCCGCCAAGCGCGGCGATGAGCTCCTTGATGCGGGCAGCCTCTTCCTCGGTCGGAGTTTCGTCAGCCTCGAGCGCATCGAGCAAATCCGCCCGCAGTCCGGCACCGTTGGCCGTCTCCTGTGCGGAGAGTTTGGCGCGCCGACGCGTGACATAGAGCTGCTGTCCCAACGTGGCGCCGGGTGACGAAGCGGCCCTGGCCATCAGATCGTCGTAGCGGGTTCGAACTCCACTTAGGGCCACGATCACCGCCGGCGTGGCGCGGCTTCGCGATGCTGCCGTTGTCAATGCGGCCTGAAGCTTTCGCAGCCCGGAAAGGATCACTTTCGCGCGATCCGAGAATTCCGGATCGTTGGTATCCGGCAGGGCATCGATCGCTGCAGTAAACATTTGCATCGCCGCTTCGACCAAGCTGACGATGACTGGCGCCTCACCGTCGTCCAGCGCGGACCCAGCGGTGAACCGCCTGTTGCTGGGGGTGGCCTCGTTGGTCTGCGTGTCGATGATGATCACCCGTCTTGATCGTGGGAGAAGACGTCGAAACGCTAGCGCGTATCGACCCGCTATACAAGGGCCGCAAGCGGCGCCACGGATGCGTCGACCCAGCGCGGCACGGGCTGCTACAGAGAAAAGAATTCCGGCAAAGCCAACGCGACGGCACAGGGGCAGTACGCAATTGCCGAGCGAGCCGGAACCTCGCTCTTGTGCACCTGCTTTACAGCGTTCAAAGTGAATATATGGCGGAACAGAAAATGGTCGAGCATTGGATTCAAGGCTGTGCGCTACAGCGGATCATGTTTCGCGACGGGCTCGTGTTGAACTTCGAGGATTACAACGAACTCGTCATCTCGGTGCCGCTGCGCTTGACGCTGCCGGCGACCGGCAACGCGCCCGCCGAGGTGGTCACCATCAATCCGCACGACACCACGGTCGAAGAGCGGCCGCTGTTCGACTTTTCTGGGGCTACCTGCACCGGCGTGGTCTGGTATGACACGGGCGACCTGCACCTGGAATTCTCGGACGGCCACCAGATCGACGTGGCTCCGGACCCGCGTCGCACGGCCTGGGAGTTGTACGGCAAGCTGCACGGATACGCCGCCTGCCTGGCGCGCGGCAAGGTGCGGGTGGTACGGCACGACATTCCGGAAGAAGGCGACAGCGACTAGATGCAGGCGGGTTCTGCCGGGATAGTTCGCGGGTGACCGAATACTGGAACCACAACACCGCGTATCACCCGTGGATCCTGAGAAGAGCCGCTAGCAGATGTCACCACTGCTTGGACGTCGGCTGCGGAGACGGTCTGCTATTGCAACGCCTTGCTCCCGTGGCGCGCACCGCCACCGGCATTGATGTCGACCAGCCGTCACTTTCTCGCGCCCGCCACCGCGTCGCACAGTTTGCCAACGCGGCGCTCGAGCACACCAGCTTCGAGCACTTTGATCCGGGCTCCGCGCGCTTCGGCATTATCACCCATCGGAGTGCCGGTCGCACAACCGCAGCAAAGTTTGAGCGAAATTGCGGCGACCGCGCGCCAGGTGCTTCCCGGTGTGTCGATCCGCCGAGCCCTCTACTACCGATATCTCCTTCGGTGGCGCAACTGCACCAGCTGACGTTCGTCGGCGCCCGTCACCGAATCGCGGTATCGGCGGCGATCGCGGCGGGCCAGCAGCGCCGGTAGCTGCCACGCACCGGGTTAGGCCCCGGATAGCGCGCCTCTTCATATCAGTAACGCTTTGGCCACAAGTTGCGAAACGTTCGATGTGAACAATCCGCGCAGGCCGTTGGTCAAAGCCGCCGGCACCGGAATATTGGTTGCCGTGGCAATGGCACTATCCACCGGTGTCGCAAACGCCGACAGTGTGAACTGGGATGCCGTTGCGCAATGCGAGTCGGGCGGCAATTGGGCTGCCAATACGGGCAACGGTCATTACGGTGGCCTGCAGATCAGCCAAGCGACGTGGAACGCCAATGGTGGCATTGGCTCACCGGCGGACGCCAGCCGCCAGGACCAGATCCGTGTCGCGAACAGAATCCTCGCCACGCAGGGGCCCGGCGCATGGCCGAAATGCGCCAACAGCAGCGGCGTACCGTCCGTGGTTTTGCCGTCACCGACGCATCATTTGCTCGCTACGACCAATCGCATTGTGTCGATGTTCATCCCGCACTTGTGAAAATCACCGTTTCCAGCCGCTGGGCACGGCCGAACATGCTTGGATCAGCCCATGCAAGGCTCGGTGACCGTTCATATGGCAGCACCCGCGGACAAGATCTGGAACCTGATCGCTGATGTGCGCAACCAAGGGCGATTTTCCCCGGAGACCTTCGAAGCGGAATGGATCGACGGCGCGACCGGCCCCGCAGTCGGGGCACGATTCCGCGGCCACGTCCGGCGTAACGAGATCGGGCCGGTGTACTGGACGACGTGCCAGGTGACCGCGTGTGAACCAGGCCGCGAGTTCGGCTTCGACGTGCTGATGGGCGACCGACCGGTGAATCACTGGCGCTACGAGTTGACACCCCGCGATGGCGGCACCGACGTGACCGAATCCTTCCGGCTCCGTTCGTCACCGCTGACCAGCCTTTACTTCTGGGCGTTCGGTGGTTGGCTGCGTCAACGCCGCAACCTGCGCGACATGACAAAAACCCTGCACCGCATCAAGGATGCCGTCGAGGCGTGAAATCGGTCTTCATCACCGGGGCCGGCAGCGGCATGGGCCGCGAAGGCGTGAAGTTGTTTCACGCCAATGGGTGGCGAGTTGGTGCGGTCGACCGCAATCCCGATGGCCTTACTTCGCTGGGTCAGCAGCTTGGCGGCGAGCGGCTGTGGACCCGTCCCGTGGACGTCACCGACAAGGCGGCCTTCGGCGCTGCGGTGGCTGACTTCTGTGCGGGCAATCCCGATGGCGGTCTGGACATGATGTGGAACAACGCCGGGATCGGCGAATCCGGCTGGTTCGAGGATGTGCCCTATGAGACGGCCATGCGCGTCGTCGAGGTGAACTTCAAGGCGGTGCTGACGGGCGCCTACGCGGCGCTGCCGTATCTCAGGAAGTCGACGGGTAGCCTGCTGTTCTCGACGTCGTCGTCGTCAGCCACCTACGGCATGCCGCAGCTTGCGGTGTACTCGGCGACCAAGCACGCGGTGAAAGGGCTGACCGAAGCGCTGAGCGTGGAATGGCGGCGCCACGGGGTGCGGGTCGCCGATGTGCTGCCCGGTCTGATCGACACCGCGATCCTGACGTCGACGCCGTCGCATTCCGAGGTGGGCGCGCTCAAGCGCTCCGCCGAGGAGATTCGGGCGAGCGCGCCCAAGAAAGGCATGTTCCGCTTGATGCCGGCCAGTAGCGTCGCAGAGGCGGCGTGGCAGGCCTACCACCACCCGAGCCGGTTGCACTGGTATGTGCCGAAAAGCATTCGGTGGATCGATCTACTCAAAGGCCTCAGCCCTGAGTTCGTCCGCGGCCGCATCGTCAAATCGCTGCCCGCACTGTTCCGCAACCAGCGGTAACCGAGGCTCGTCGAGAGATGCAAAGAACGGAGGTTAATTAGTGCAGCATCGCGCAATTGCGTTGTCCGCGTTGGTCATCGCCGCTGCAGTCTGCGGATGCTCGCGGTCGCAGAGCGGGTCGCACAAGGCCGCGCGGGTGTCCGTCGGCGGCCACACTTACGCCCCCCGCGCCCCGCGGTGCAGTCAACTGCAATCGTTTTGGACCGTCGACATCACCGGGCGCCCAGGCAATTCGAGGTCGTTGTGCTGTTGCGCGGCAACCGGTCCATCCCCAAATGGGTGAAGATCTCGGATTTCGACGGATTCACCGGCAGCTTCTGGCAAGTGGGGTGGGCGACGCTGCCGCTCACCTGGCCCACAACACCCTGACCATCACAGGCATTGCCTACGGCATCAACAGCGCTCACCCCAACAAAGTCACCACCACGGACTTCAAGATCACAGCCGACTGCTGAAGAATTGCAATCCGGGCT
>NZ_CAXUCH010000217.1:0-7222 GCF_964249325.1 uncultured Mycobacterium sp.
GGATACACCTTCTCGATGCTGCCGACGAAGAACATAGACAACATCACCGACATCACCATAACAAAAAAAAACAGCACGATGCGATCGCGGCGCAGGTACAGCCGCAGTAGGCCGAACGTTCCGGAGAAGTTCGATCCGCGGGGTCGGGGCGCGTGATGAGCAGGCCGGTGCGGCCGGTCGAGTGTTGCGGTGCTCATGCTGATACCTCCTGCCTGCTGTGGTCCCGTTGTCCGTCGACGCCGTAGTGGCGCATGAAGAGCTCCTCCAGGCTCGGCGGCTGGCTGACCAAGCTGCGCACACCGGCGTCGCCGAGAACCCGGATCAGCTCGCCGAGGCTTTCGCTATCGACGTGGGCGCGCACGGTTTTGCCCTCGATGCTGACGTTTTCGACACCTTTGATTCGCGTGAGATCACCTGGATCGCCGATCATTTCGGCCTTAATTGAGGTGCGGCTGAGATGGCGCATGTCGTCCAGGGAACCGCTCTCGACGGTCCTGCCCGCCCGGATGATGGTCACTCGTTCGCAGACCGCCTCGGTTTCGGCCAGGATGTGGCTTGACAGCAGTATGGTCACGCCTCGATCTCGCGCCTCGCGCACGCACTGTTGAAAGACGTGTTCCATCAAGGGGTCTAGGCCACTGCTGGGCTCATCCAGCAGCAGTAGTCGTGCCTGCGAGGAAAACGCGGATATCAGCGAGACCTTCTGTCGATTGCCCTTCGAATATGTGCGGGCCTTCTTGCGCGGGTCGAGGTCGAACCGTTCGATCAATTCCGCCCGCCGCTGCTCGTCGATGCCGCCGCGCATGCGGGCCAGCAAGTCGATGGTCTCGCCGCCGGTGAGATTCGGCCACAAAGTCACATCGCCTGGCACATAGGCGATCTGGCGATGTAGTTCCACCGCGTCAGTCCATGGATCGCCGCCCAGTAGGCGGGCTGTGCCTGCGTCGGCTTTCACGACACCGAGCAGGATGCGGATGGTCGTCGACTTGCCGGCCCCGTTGGGGCCGAGGAAGCCATGCACCTCACCTTCCCGCACTGTGAGGTCCAACCCGTCCAGTGCCCGGACTGCGCCGAAACTCTTAGTCAGTCCACGCATCTCGATAGCAGCCTGGTGATTGTCATTCGGCATTGAAATCTCCTTGGTCGACTTGGGCTTCGGCTTGGGCAAGGAATGCGTCGTACATGGTCCGGTCCGCCATCAGGCCTTCGGAGTAGACCTCGAGGGCGGGCAGCACCATGTCGCGTGCGTAGTCGCGCAGCACTGCCCGCAGATCGGTAGGTGTTTCGTGCATCTGCAGATACAAGAGGAAACCGCCGCCGCCGGTGATGGCCAGATACTTGGCTCTGGACTTGGGGTCGCGGCTGGGCCTGAGCGTGCCGGACCGCACGCCTTCGTCGAGGTACTCTTCGGCGTTGTCAAGCATCCTGCGCCACAGCGTTTTTGCCAGCTCACCGCCGGACTGCATGCTGCGCACCAAGTAGCTCATGAGTGGCGCGTAGGACTCGATCTCAGCCATCTGGGCAAACCAGGTGGCGGGATCGTTGGATCGCATCGCCTCGGACTTCTCGCTGCGGATCTCATCAGCGACGTACTCATCGCAGGCTTTACGCAGGCCCTCCTTGGAGCCGAAGTGGTGAATGACCAGCGCGGCGCTTACGCCAGCCGCTTCGGCGATCCTGCGCAGACCGACGTCGAAGCCATGCTCGCCGAACTGCTCGATGGCTGCATCGCGGATCCGAGCGGCGGCAGTCAGATCGGCTGAACGCATGTTCAGTAGACTAAACGTGTGTTCAGCCGTTGGTCAAGGGTGGTAGCCGTCAGGAATCCGTAAAAGGTCAGTCGCACACGGCGGCCAGCAGTCCGTCGCCGAGCGGTACCAATGCGGGGGTGAGGCGTTCGTTTTCGGCGATGAGCCGCGCCGCGTCGCGCACCGCCGCCACCTCCGCGTCATGTGCGGCTGGGTCGTTCGCCCGGCCGCCCAGCGCTGCCCGGTGCATCACGACAACACCGCCCGAGCGGAGCAGCCGAACGCCCTCGACAACGTAATCCGGCTGGTCGAGAGGATCGGCGTCGATGAACACCAGGTCGTAGGACTCGTCGGCAAGCCGGGTGAGTACTTCTTGGGCACGCCCGCTGATCAGCCGTGTGCGCGACGGCGCGACGCCGGCTTCAGCGAAGGCCTGTTTGGCGATCCGCTGGTATTCCGGCTCGATGTCGATAGTGGTCAGGACGCCGTCATCGCGCATGCCCGACAGCAGCCAGAGCCCGCTGACCCCGGCACCGGTGCCCACCTCCACCACGCTCTTCCCGCCGCTGAGCTTGGCTAGCAGGCTCAGCAGCGCACCGACCGCCGGTGTCACGGCACTGGCCCCGATTTCCCCCGCGCGGTCGCGGGCCGCCGCCAGGATCACATCCTCGGAGATCGAGCTCTCGGCGTGCGCCAATAGCGATTCGGCCCGGCTTGCCGCGGGTGCCTGGCCGGAAGTGTGATTGATACTGGCCATGCCCGCAGCGTAGGTGCAATCGTGGTCGCTCTTGGGCAGGCGCGCCCGGCGCCATCGCGGCGACACGCCCGGGCTGCGATAAGTGTTCAACGTCACACCGCTGCGAATAACCGCAGTACGGCAGGTGAACGGCGTCGTTTCTCAGTGAAAGCTCAGTCTGCTCATATACCTGCCACACCCCGATACGCGACGGTATCTGCATGGAACGCCGGGAACCCTGGTTCGGGAATATGCCCGAACCCCCTAGCGTTGCGCGCGATGACGAACTGCCGACGCTTGATGGCGGTCTCAATCCGGAGGATTTCATCATCACCACGTTGATCAGCCCGGCGAGCATGTCGCATCCCGAGCGGTATCGCGATGCCGAATGGGTGGAAGTGTCCGACCAGCCATACGGCACCGCCGTTTTCGACGCGACCGGAGACAAGGCGACGATGCCGTCGTGGGACGAGCTGGTGCGCCAGCATGCCGACCGGGTGTACCGGCTGGCCTACCGGCTATCCGGCAACCAGCACGACGCGGAAGACCTTACCCAGGAGACCTTTATCCGCGTCTTCCGCTCGGTGCAGAACTATCAGCCCGGCACGTTCGAAGGTTGGCTACACCGCATTACCACGAATCTGTTTTTGGACATGGTGCGTCGCCGCGGCCGCATCCGCATGGAGGCGTTGCCCGAGGATTACGACCGGGTGCCCGCCGACGAACCCAACCCCGAGCAGGTGTACCACGACGCCCGGCTCACGCCTGACCTGCAGTCCGCGCTGGATTCGCTGCCTCCAGAGTTTCGTGCCGCCGTGGTGTTGTGTGACATCGAAGGTCTGTCCTACGAGGAGATCGGCGCCACTCTCGGCGTCAAACTTGGCACCGTGCGTAGCCGCATCCACCGGGGTCGCCAGGCACTGCGCGACTACCTGGCGGCCCATCCCGAGCATGACGGGCGCGCAACACCGGACGCCGCCGAAAAGTCGGCGTAGTCCGAGCCGGCGGTTCATCGGCTTTTCACGGATGTCCTGCAGAAGGTCGCGCGCTACATTCAAAGTAGTGCCGCGCAGCTCAATGCAACGTCGAGAGGAGCCGGTGATGGCCGATCGGGGACAGGTGTTCCGCCGAGCGTTCTCCTGGCTGCCCTCGCAGTTCGCCTCCCAAAACGACGCGCCGGTGGGCGCGCCGCGTCAGTTCGGCTCCACCGAACACCTGTCCACCGAGGCCATCGCGGCGTTTGTCGACGGCGAATTGCGGATGAATGCGCACCTGCGCGCCGCGCATCACCTGTCGCTGTGTCCGCAGTGCGCCGCCGAAGTCGAGGATCAAAGCCGTGCGCGCGCCGCACTGCGAGACTCCCGTCCGATCCAAATCCCCAGCACACTGCTCGGAATGCTGTCGCAGATCCCATATTCGCGGCTGGACAATGCTGCCTGGCCTGCCGATGCCGCACCACCCGACCTGTCCGACCAGCTGGCTGACGGCGGCGGGCATGACCGGCGCAAACGCCAGTAGGGTGGACAAGCCAGCGCGCAACGCCGTGCACGTGCCGACACGCGCGTTCTCTCGAGCGCCTAGAAGAGGTTGACGTGAGCCCCGATCAGGACTACCACGGCGCCCATCGGCTGGCGCCGCGCCCGATTTCCCGGCCGCCGGTCGATCCGGCGTCGCGCCAGGCGTTCGGCCGCCCCGCCGGAGTGCAGGGTTCATTCGTGGCAGAAGGGGTGCGCCCGCAGAAGTATCGGAACCAATCCGAGTTCGTCCCGCATGACCAGCCGGCCGACCCGGTGCTGGCCGAAGCCTTCGGCCGGCCGTTTGCCGCGGCCGAGTCGCTGCAGCGGCACCCGGCCGATGCCGGCGCACTCGATGGCGATAAGGGCAAAGACTCAGCGGACCAAGCCGAAGATCCCTGGCGCGACCCCGCAGCGGCCGCCGCGTTGGGCACGCCGGCGTTGGCGCCACCGGCTCCCCAGGCCCGGTTTAGTTACGGCGACAAGCTCGGTGTGCGCGATGTGCTGTTCGGCGGAAGGGTGTCCTACCGGGCGCTGATCGTCCTGGGCGTGGTTGCGCTGCTGATCGGGCTGCTCGGCGGATGGGTCGGCCGTAAGACAGCCGAGGTGGCCGAGGCGTTCACCACCTCCAGGGTGACGCTATCCACCAACGGCAACGCCCAAGAGCCAGCCGGCCGGTTCGCCAAGGTGGCCGCCTCGACCGCCGACTCGGTCGTGACCGTGCAGTCGGTCAGCGACCAGGAGGGCACCCAAGGCTCCGGTGTCGTCATCGACGGCCGCGGCTACATCGTCACGAACAACCACGTCATATCCGACGCGGCGAACAATCCAAGCCAGTACAAGACGACGGTGGTGTTCAACGACGGCAAGGAAGTGCCGGCCAATCTGGTCGGCCGTGACCCCAAAACCGACCTGGCCGTGCTCAAGGTGGACAACGTCAACAATCTGACGGTGGCCCGCCTCGGCGATTCGGACAAGGTGCGCGTCGGCGATGAGGTGCTGGCCGCGGGCGCGCCGCTGGGCCTGCGCAGCACCGTCACCCACGGGATCGTCAGCGCCGTACACCGCCCGGTTCCGTTGTCCGGTGAAGGCTCGGACACCGACACCGTGATCGACGCCGTGCAGACCGACGCTTCGATCAACCACGGCAACTCCGGTGGCCCGCTGATCGATATGGACTCCCAAGTGATCGGCATCAATACCGCCGGCAAGTCGCTGTCAGACAGCGCCAGCGGGCTGGGGTTCGCGATCCCGGTCAACGAGACCAAGGTGGTCGCGCAGGCCTTGATTCGGGACGGCAAGATCATGCACCCGACGCTGGGGGTGAGTGCCCGCTCAGTGAGCAACGCGATCGCAAAGGGCGCCCAGGTGGCCAACGTGAAGGCGGGCAGCCCCGCTGAAAAGGGCGGCATCCTGGAAAACGATGTCGTGGTCAAGGTGGGCAACCGCAGCGTCGCCGATGCCGACGAATTCGTCGTCGCCGTGCGCCAGCTGACGATCGGCCAAGATGCGCCGATCGAGGTGGTCCGCGACGGTCGGCACGTCACCCTCACCGTCAAACCCGGCCCGGATACCAGTTAGGTGTTCGCCAACGTCGGCTGGGGGGAAATGCTCGTCCTGGTGGTGGTCGGGCTGGTGATCCTTGGGCCGGAGCGGCTTCCCGGCGCGATCCGCTGGACGGCCAACGCACTGCGTCAGGCGCGGGACTACCTCAGCGACATGAGCGACCAGCTGCGCCAGGACATCGGACCGGAGTTCGACGATTTGCGTGAGCCGCTGAGCGAATTGCAGAAACTCCGCGGTATGACGCCGCGCGCAGCGTTAACCAAACACCTGCTCGACGGCGATGACACGGTCTTCACCGTTTTCGATCGGCCGTTGAGCAAACAGGACGGCGTGCCGCGGGAGCCGACGCCGCCCACCGCGCCCCCGTCACCGCGGCTATCGGATTTCAGTGTGGAACGGTCTACCCCGTTCGACAGTGACGCGACCTGAACCCTCTAGTGCCGAGTCGGGTCGAGTCCCAGTGACATACCGGCCAGACCGCGGCGCCGGCTAGACAAGGCGTCCGCGACGCTGCGCAGTTCTTTGCCCACCGCTGAGTCAGGCGAGCTGAGCACGATCGGCACGCCCGAGTCGCCGGCGGCGACCAGCGCCGGATCCAGGGGAATCTGCCCCAGCAGCGGCACGTCGGCGCCGACGGCGCGAGAAAGTCGCTCGGCGACCTTCGGGCCGCCGCCCTCGCCGAACACCTGCAGTTTGGAGCCGTCGGGCAACACCAGCCACGACATGTTCTCCACCACACCCACGACGCGCTGGCGGGTCTGCAGCGCAATGCTGCCGGCCCGCTCGGCCACCTCGGCAGCGGCCAGCTGCGGTGTGGTGACGACCAGAATTTCGGCGTTCGGAATCAACTGCGCCACCGAGATGGCGACGTCGCCGGTTCCTGGTGGCAGGTCGAGCAGCAGCACATCCAAATCGCCCCAGTACACGTCGGCCAGGAACTGCTGCAATGCTCGGTGCAGCATCGGGCCACGCCACGCCACCGGGGCGTTGCCCTGGGTGAACATCGCGATGGAGATCACCCTGACGTCATGCGCGATCGGCGGCAGAATCATTGACTCGACCTGGGTAGGCCGATCGGTGGTGCCCATCATCCGCGGAATGGAATGACCGTGGATATCGGCGTCGAGCACTCCGACTGATAACCCGCGTGCGGCCATCGCGGCGGCCAGGTTGACTGTCACGGTGGATTTGCCCACGCCGCCTTTTCCGGACGCGACCGCATATACCCTGGTCAGTGAGCCTGGCTGGGCGAACGGGATCACCGGTTCCCGGGCGTCCCCGCGCAATTGCTTGCGCAGCTCGGTGCGCTGCTCGTCGCTCATCACATCGAGGCTGACTTTCACTGCGCCGGTGCCGGGAACGTCAGCGACGGCGTGGGCGACACGCTCACTGATTTCGGTTTTCTTCGGGCAGGCAGCGGTCGTCAGGTAGATCTCGACGTGCACCGAACGATCCGGCCCGACGTCGACACTTTTGACCATCCCGAGTTCGGTGATGGGGCGCCGCAATTCGGGATCGATCACCTTGGCCAGCGCCGCGCGGATAGCGGCGGTCAGGTCGGTGGCGTCATCGTGGGTTTGGGACATCACCGCCGAGTGTAGTTCGGCGACGATGCGGGCTGAATCGGCCCGAGGAGGAGCCGAACCATCGGCGCAGGC
>NZ_CAXUCH010000218.1:0-7166 GCF_964249325.1 uncultured Mycobacterium sp.
CCTTGAGCACCTCGTCGTCGGAGAGCTCCCGCGATTGCTTGCCGGAGACCTCTTCGGTCTGGATCGCGGCCAGCAGCATCCGCAGGGTCGCGGTGCGCAACTTGTCCTGCGTCTTCATTGCGTCGGTGAGATCCGCCCGCAATCGCGACTTCAGTTCCGCCATGCCAAGACGCTACGCGCGCACAGCCACTTCGGGCACCGGCGAGACACTTGAGAAGATTGAGAATTGCCCTGCTGGCCGACAGGATGGGAGCCATGATCGACGACGACGGCGGCGCCACCAGGTGAGCACGCCGCCGCCCGACTACCCGGACTATCCAGCGCCCGATTACCCGCAACCCGGTTACGGCACCCCTGGGTATGCCGCGCCCGGATATCCGCCGCTGGGCTACGGTTCACCGCCGGGTTACGCCCCCGGCCCGCCGGCCTACTGGCCGCCGCAGGGCTACGGCCCGCCACCCCCTGGCCCGCCTGGCTATGGTCCACCGTACGGCCCGCCACCGGGCTACGGCCCGCCGTACGGCTCTCCAGCGGGATACGGTGTGCCACCCGGCTACGGCGTGCCGCCGCCCTACGGCGGCCTGCCACCACTACCGCCGGCGGTGGTCAAGCCCGGGATCATACCGCTTCGGCCGTTGACCCTCAGCGAGATCTTCAACGGTGCCGTTGGCTATATCCGAGCCAATCCAAAGACCACGCTCGGAATGACCGCGGTCGTCGTTGTGGTCATGCAGATCGTCGCACTGATCGCCAAGGCTGGACCGCTCACCGCTGCCAGCCAGGCGGGTGGCCCCACCGGCGAGGCCACATCGGGCGAAACCACCGCGTGGACACTGTCGATCGCCGTCGGCGGCCTCGTCAGCTGGCTGGCCAGCATTCTGCTCAGCGGGATCCTCACCGTTGTCGTCGGCCGCGCGGTATTCGGATCGACCATCACCATCGGCGAGGCATGGGACAAGGTTCGCGGGCGGCTGCTGGCGTTGATCGGGGTGGCGGCGCTGGAAGCCGCTGGAGTGATTGTGATTATCGGGCTGGTGGTAGTGGTCCTTGCCGTCGTCAGCTCGATCGGCAACGGCGCGGCGGCGATCGTCTTCGGCTTCCCGCTGGCACTCGCATCGATCGCGATCCTGGCCTTCCTCTACACGGTGTTGTCGTTCGCGCCGGTGCTGATTGTGCTGGAGAGGCTCACCGTCATGCGCGCGATCAGCAGATCTTTCGCGCTGGTGCGCAACAGCTTTTGGCGGGTGCTGGGTATCCGGGCCCTGACCGCGCTCGTGGTGTTCGTCATCGCGGACGCGATCGCGGCGCCGTTCACCTTCGTCGGGCAGTTGATGGCCTCGACACATTCCACCGGCCCAATCCTGATCGGTGCCACGCTGGCTACCATCGGCGCGGCGATCGGCCAGATCGTCACCACACCGTTCAGCGCCGGAGTTCTCGTCTTGTTGTATACCGACCGCCGGATTCGTGCCGAGGCGTTCGACCTTGTACTGCAAAGCGGCGCCGCGGCTGGGCCTTTCGCAACAGCGTCAACCGATAGCCTGTGGCTGATCCGGCCGCTGTGAAGGGTGGCTGAGGGTGCCCGCCATCGACATCGACCGCGATGCCGCACACCAAGCCGCCCAACGCGAGCTGGCCAAGCCGATCTACCCCAAAGAGTCGCCGATCCAACGGCTTCACGACTGGCTCGACGATCTGGTGTATCGCGTTCTGCATGCCGGCGCGTCGATGCCCGGCGGGTGGTTCACCGTCTCGGTGCTGCTGATCTTGCTGGCTGTCGGGGTGGGTGTCGCCATCCACGTTGCCCGACGCACCATGCGCACTCGCCGAGGCGATCACCCGATGTTCGACGGCGGCCAGCTCAGCGCTGCCCAGCATCGCGCAACCGCGGAAGAGCTTGCCGCTGGGGGTGATTGGGCCGCCGCGATCAGACACCGGCTGCGCGCGGTGGCCAGCACCCTGGAGGACAGCGGTGTGATCAGCCCGATGGCCGGCCGCACCGCAAACGAGCTGGCCCGTGACGCCGGTGCTCGCCTGCCTCATCTGGCATCGGAGATGTCGCAGGCCGCAATCGCTTTCAACGACGTTACCTACGGTGGACGCCCCGGCACGCCTGCCGCCTACCGAATGATCGCCGACCTCGATGACCATCTGGGGTCGCGTTCCGGGGCGCAGGTCCGGTGACCGTCGCTGAGCTGCGGACCCGTCCGCTTGCCGGCCCGCGGCGGGCGCGGTCGTGGCGCTGGGTCGCGCTGGCGCTGGCGGCCCTCGCCGCAATCGCCGCTCTCGGCGCCTATCTGACCGCTCCGCGACCCGGAGGCGTGATGGACCCGGCATCCACCGGCCGCCACGGTGCCCACGCGTTGGTGGCGTTGCTGCGCGAGAACGGGTTGGAGGTCGTCATCGCCGGCAGCGTCGCCGATGTCGAACGCGCCGCGCGGCCCGACTCGCTGCTGTTGTTCGCCCAAACTCAACACCTGGTCGACGACGCGCTGCTGGACCGGTTGGCGAGAGCGCCTGGCGACCTGCTGGTGGCGGAGCCCACGTCGCGCGCCCGAGCCGCATTGACGCCCGGTCTTCGCATCGGCGGCGTCAGCACGCTCGACCATGAGCCCAATTGCGCTCTGCGCGAAGCTAATCGAGCCGGCACGGTGCAGTTCGGCCCGAGTAACATCTATACTGCCGACCAACTGCTGACCAGCTGCTACGACGGGGTGCTGGTGCGCTACCGGGACGGCACTCGCACGGTCACGGTCGTCGGCAACACCAGCTTCATGACGAACGGCGACCTGTTGCGGGCCGGCAACGCCGCGTTGGCGATGAACCTCGCCGGCGAGCGACCGCGGATCGTCTGGTACGCGCCCCAGCACATCGAAGGCGAACGATCCTCATCGGCAACGATCCTCGACGCGATCCCGGGCAAGGTCGACTGGATCGTATGGCAGCTGACGGTGGTGGTGATCCTGCTCGCGTTGTGGCAAGGCCGACGGCTTGGCCCGGTGGTCGTCGAGGATTTGCCTGTCGTGGTGCGGGCTTCCGAGACCGTCGAGGGACGTGGTCGGCTATATCGGTCCCGGCGGGCGCGGGATCGCGCCGCCGAGGCCCTGCGCACAGCGACGTTGCAGCGGCTGTTGCCCCGCATCGGGCTCGCCGTCAACGCGCCGGCGGCTGCTGTCGTGACGGCCATCACCGAGCGCAGCGCGGCTAGCCCAGAATCAGTGCAGCACATACTGTTCGGGCCGCCGCCAGCCACCGACACCGACTTGGTACACCTGGCCCAGGCGCTCGACGACATCGAAAGGCAGGTCGCACACCGATGACTGAACAGGCGCGTCAGGCCCTGCTGGCGGTGCGCACCGAGATCGCCAAGGCAGTCGTCGGGCAGGACGCAGTTGTCAGCGGACTGGTGATCGCGTTGCTGTGCCGCGGCCACGTGCTGCTCGAAGGTGTTCCGGGCGTGGCGAAAACACTGCTGGTGCGCGCTCTGGCCGCGGCTTTGCAGTTGGAGTTCAAACGTGTGCAGTTCACGCCGGATTTGATGCCCGGCGACGTTACCGGCTCACTGATCTATGACGCCCGTACCGCCGCGTTCGTGTTTCGGGCCGGCCCGGTGTTCACCAACCTGATGCTGGCCGACGAGATCAACCGCACTCCCCCGAAGACGCAGGCGGCCCTGCTGGAGGCAATGGAAGAACGTCAGGTCAGCGTGGACGGCGAACCGAAGTCACTGCCCGACCCCTTCATCGTCGCCGCGACCCAGAACCCTATCGAATACGAGGGCACCTACCAGCTGCCGGAAGCCCAACTCGACCGCTTCCTGCTCAAGCTCAATGTGCCGGTGCCGCCGCGTGACGCCGAAATCGCGATCCTGGGCCGGCATGCACACGGATTCGATCCGCGCGACCTGTCCGCGATCACACCGGTGGCCCGGCCCGACCAGCTGGCCGCCGGGCGGGATGCGGTCCGTCAAGTGCTGGTCGCCGACGAGGTGCTCGGCTACATCGTCGACGTCGTCGCGGCCACCCGGAGCTCCCCCGCGCTGCGGCTGGGCGTTTCACCCCGCGGCGCGACGGCGCTGCTGGGTACCGCGCGGGCGTGGTCCTGGCTGTCGGGTCGCAACTACGTGACTCCCGACGATGTGAAGGCAATGGCGCGCCCGACGCTGCGCCACCGGGTGTCGCTACGCCCGGAGGCCGAGCTCGAAGGCGCCACACCCGACGGTGTTCTCGACGGAATCCTGGCCTCGGTTCCGGTGCCCCGCTAGTGATCTTGACTGGACGCGTGGGACTGGTGGCGCTGATATGTGTGCTGCCGGTGGCGTTGTCTCCTTGGCCTGCAACATCTTTCGCTGTGCTGCTCGCGGCGCTGGCGGTGGCGGTGGCGCTCGACGCCGGGTTGGCGGCTAGCCCCGGCGCGTTGCGGTTTGACCGGTTCGGGCCGGAATCGGTCCGTCTCGGCGAGCCGGTCGACACCGGCTTGGTGATCCGCAACGACGGGGGCCGACGGTTCCGCGGCCAGGTCCGCGACGCCTGGGCGCCCAGTGCGCGTGCCACGCCACACGCCCACACCGTCGATCTCGCAGCCGGACAGACCTGCCGTGTCGTGACGCATCTGCGACCGGTTCGGCGCGGCGAGCAGCGATCCGCTGCGGTCACCGCACGCTCGATCGGGCCGATGGGGATGGCTGGACGGCAACGCTCGAAGCCGGTACCCGCTCAGGTCCGCATCTTGCCCCCGTTTTTGTCCCGCAAGCATCTGCCGTCGCGGCTGGCCAAACTCTGGGAGATCGACGGGATGCTGCCGACCCTGATCCGCGGGCAGGGAACCGAATTCGATTCGCTGCGCGAATATGTCGTCGGCGACGACGTCCGCGCGATTGACTGGCGCGCCACCGCCCGGCGCGCCGACGTGGTGGTCCGCACGTGGCGGCCAGAACGCGACCGGCGCGTCGTGATCGTGCTCGACACCGGTCGAACGGCGGCGGGCCGCGTAGGAATCGACCCGACCGTGGGCCAGCCCAGCGGGTGGCCGCGGCTGGACTGGTCGATGGACGCCGCGCTGCTGCTGGCGGCGCTCGCGTCCCGAGCAGGCGACCATGTCGACTTCCTGGCCCACGACCGGGTGACCAAGGCCGTGGTATTCGGTGCATCCCGCACGGAAGTGCTTGCACAACTGGTCGACGCGGTGACTCCCCTGCAGCCGGCTCTGCTCGAATCAGATTGGGCCGCAATGGCCGCCGCGATTCTTCGGCGTGCCCGGCGGCGGGCACTGGTCGTGCTGCTGACCGACCTCAATCCGACCGCTCTCGACGAGGGGCTGCTCCCGGTTCTGCCACAGTTGTCGGCGAGGCATCAGGTGATCCTGGCCGCGGTCGCCGACCCGCGCGTCGAGCAGATGGCCAGTGGGCGATCCGATGCCGCGGCCGTGTATGACGCGGCCGCGGCCGAACGAGCCCGCAACGACCGGCGCGCGTTCGCTGCTCGGCTCCGCCGTGGCGGGGTGCAGGTCGTCGACGCGGCGCCCGAAGAACTGGCTCCCGCGCTGGCCGACCGCTACCTGGCGATGAAAGCCACCGGCCGGCTGTGACTTCGCCTTCGAATGTGGGGTCGTGGTACGCGTTTCGCAATTCCGCGTGTCATAGGCCCACGTTCGCGCTCAGCCGGTCGGGAGAACATCAGGCGCGTCGGCGATATCGCCGGTCTCACCGGTGCGTGCGGCTCGTCGGCCGAAGTGCACGATGTAGGCCAAAAACGCTGCCTCCGCTGTGATCCCGATGCCGACGCGCAGGAACGTCGGCAACGGCGACGGGGTGACCAGTGCTTCGATGAGGCCGGAGACCAGCAACACCACCACCAACCCGACGGCGACCGCCACGACAGCGCGGCCCTGCTCGGCGAGCACCTGTCCGCGCGGCCGATGCCCGGGCGAGATCACCGACCACCCCAGCCGCATCCCGGCGGCGGCTGCCAGCAGCACCGCCGTCAACTCCAACAGCCCGTGCGGAAGCAACAAGCCCAGCAGGATGGCGCCCTTTCCGGCCTGAAACATCAGCCCGGCGGCCACTCCCAGGTTGGCGGCATTCGAGAACAGCACAAACGGGATCGGCACGCCCAACAGGACGGCGAACGCGATGCATTTTGCGGCAACCCAGGCGTTGTTCGTCCATACCTCGAGCGCGAACGAGCCGGCCGGGTGCTCGCGGTAATACGACGCGAATTCGTGGTTGACCAATTCGTCTATCTCACTGGGCGTTCCGATGGTGGATTGCACCTCCGCACTACCGGCCACCCAAAACGCCATGACCACCGCGACAGCGAAGAACGCCACGGCCGTTGCCAACCACCATCGCCACGCACGGTAGGCAACCACTGGGAACGACACCATCCAGAAGCGGGCGAACTCGCGGCCCAGCGGGGCATGCGCGCCGGTGACCGCCGACCGGGCACGCGCGACCAGCGACGAGAGCCGGCCGACCAGCGCCGAATCCGAAGACGCCGAGCGCACCATCGACAGGTGAGTGGACACTCGTTGATAGAGCTCGACGAGTTCGTCGACTTCGGCACCGGTAAGCCGTCGCCGATTCTTGACCAATCGCTCTAGCCGGTCCCAGGTGCCGCGGTGCGCCAGCACGAAAGCGTCGACGTCCACGCCGATCAGGCTACGTGGCGATCGCAAACTCGGCGAAGCCGAGTGCAGCGGGTCGCCACCCGACTATTCGAGTAGCGTTCGCAATATGGCGGAGGTGGTGACCGGCGACGCTGTGGTGCTCGACGTGCAGATCGCTCAGCTGCCGGTACGCGCGGTCGGCGCACTGATCGACATCGCGGTGGTGTTCGTCGGTTATCTGCTCGCCCTAATGCTTTGGGCGGCCACCCAGACGCAGTTCGACGATGCGGCGACGGCCGCGATGCTGGTCATCTTCACCGTCTTGGTTCTGGTGGGGTATCCGCTCGTATTCGAAACAGCAACGCGGGGTCGTTCGCTGGGCAAGATCGTGATGGGCCTGCGCGTGGTGGCCGACGACGGCGGCCCGGAACGCTTTCGGCAGGCCCTGTTTCGAGCTTTGGCGTCGGTGGTGGAGATCTGGATGCTGTTGGGCAGCCCCGCGGTCATCTGCAGCATGCTGTCACCGAAGGCCAAGCGCATCGGCGACATCTTCGCCGGCC
>NZ_CAXUCH010000219.1:0-7119 GCF_964249325.1 uncultured Mycobacterium sp.
TCCAGCTCGGCGAGCCGGGTCCGCAGTACGGGCACCGCGGTCGGCGGCGCGGCGGCACTGATCGGCGCCGGCGGCGGCGGGGCGACCCTGTCGGCGACCGCGCGCCAAAACCGCAGCCTGCCCACCGTGACGCGCCACGACGACGGGTCGCGCCAAAGCTATGTCGATCCGCGGCTGCAGCGAGAAGTGGGGGTCAAGTCGACGCTGCAGCGCCTGGAACTGAGCGGGAGGGCCGAGGTCGCTGCGGTCGCCGGAACCACGGCCGGGCAGCTCGGCGACACTGTCGACACGTCGAACGCCGTTGACGATCCCGCAGTGTCGGCCACGGCGGTGATCCGGTTGATCGCCGACGCGATAGAACAGGGGCGGGCCGGGCTGGTGGTGGCGATCGAGCAAGCCAGCATCACTGTCGCCGAGCTGAGCTCCGGCGCTCACCGGACCCACATCAGCCGCGACGAGCCGGCGGCGAACGAGCTGCCCCAGCTGCGGGTCAGCGAAGGTGTCGGCATCCCGATCTCGCTGCCTGCCTACGCGCGCGCTTTCGAGCCGAAACTGCGCTGGGAGGCCGCGGTTTTCGACAAGCGCGCGGGTGTCGATGAGGCACCGTTGTTCCCCCCGCGCGCCCGCGTCGACTCCGGCGGCACGTTGGCACCTCACTACCAGCTGGTGCCGCTGCCGCGCACCGGCACCGTCTACACGCATACCACGATCCAGATTCCGGTGCCCGACCTGCCCAGCCCCTACTCGCTTGCGCTGGTTCAGCTCGACGGCAGCCCGGTGCGGGTGCTACTCAAGGTGACAGGTGTGCCGCCCAGCACGGCGAGCATCGGTCAGCCCGGAACGGTGGTGCTTCGCCGGATCGCCACCCGCGCGGGAATCCCCGACTACGGATACATGTTCTGGCCGGGCAAGCCCGCTACCACATCACCTGAAGGAGCGCTGGCATGAGGAACGTCGCGATCGTCGGCGCCGGAATGACGCCTTTCGCCGAGCACTTCGAGCTCGGCATCAAAGACCTGGTGCCGATGGCCTACGCCGAGTGTGTGGCGCATGTGGACAAGGGCATCGACAAGTCGGAGATCCAGGCCGCCTGGTTCGGCGAGCTCGCCACGACCGACGGGTTTCCGTCGGGCATCCTCGCCGACACGCTCGATCTCACGGAGATCCCGGTCAGTCGGGTCGAAAACGCTTGCGCGACAGGCAATGACGCGATCCGTCACGGTGTGCTGGCCATTGCCTCCGGCCTCTACGACGTGGTGCTGGTGGTGGGCGCCGACAAAGTGCGCGAAACCGCGTCGAATACCACGTTTTGGGACTGGGCGGCGATGACCCGCGACAACGCCTGGGATTACCCGCTGGGCTTGGTGGCGCCCGCCAACTTCGCGCTGCACGTCAACCGCTATCTACATGAGTCGCCGGCCACCAAGGAGCATCTGGCGATGGTGGCGGTCAAGAACCACTTCCACGCCGTGAGGAACCCGAAAGCCCAGCTGCGGTACGAGATCACCGTCGAGCAGGCCCTCAACGCGCCAATCGTCGTCGACCCGTTCGGGCTCTACGACTGCACCCCGCAAAGTGACGGTGCCGCAGCGGTGATTCTGGCCGCAGAGGACGTCGTGGACCGCTACACCGACCGGCCGGTGTGGGTGCGGGGCGTAGGACTCGGCGTCGATCGCGTGATGCACCAGCACAAAAAGGATATGACCACGTTTCCCCCGACGGTCAGGGCGGCGAAGGCCGCGATGGCGATGGCCGGGGTGACGCCCGCCGATATCGATGTCGCCGAGGTGCACGACTGCTTCACCGGGGTGGAGCTGATCAGCTACGAAGACCTGGGGTTCGCCAGCCGTTTCGAGGCGTACAAGCTCATCGAGGCCGGCGAAACCTATGTCGGCGGCTCGATTCCGGTCAATCCCAGCGGCGGGCTGAAAGCCAAGGGTCACCCGCCGGGGGCCACCGGGGTTGCTCAGTGCTACGAGCTGTTTAACCAGCTGCGCGGCGAGGCCGAAAACCAGGTCGACGGCGCCCGAGTCGCTTTGGCGCACAATATCGGCGGGCCGACCGCGGTGTCGGCGGTGACGATCCTGGCCAGCCAGAAGGGTTAGCCACTTTTCGCGGCGCCGCTGCTGCCGAGGTCGCCGGCTCAGCGCCCCCCGATGACCAGGGCCCGCTTCGACGAACCAGGGTGCGATCGGTCATTCGAGGAGGTCGACGACCGTGGACAGCTCCGCGCCCGAGAGCACGTATTCCTCGGCCTTTTGCAAATGGCGGCTCCACAGCGCAGCGGCCTTGTCGGCGTCGCCCGCCTTGATCAGATCGACCAGCATCTGGTGGGTCTTGTGGGCGCGCCGCCCGGCCTGCTCGCCGCGCTGGTCGGTGGTGGGCTGCAGCGAGCGGTTGGCTTTCTCGATGATGTGATACAGCATCGAGCTGATGATCTCCAGAGTCTTGTTGCCGGACAGCCGGGTAATCGCGGTGTGAACTTCGGTGCGGATGTCGACTCCCTCGCTGCCGGCCAGTTCGGCCTCTTTGGCCAGGATTTTCTCCAGTTCGGCGATGGCCTTGGACGGTCGCTGCTTGGCCAGCTGCACCACCATCGGCGTCTCCAGCGCGGCGCGCGCATCGTAGACGTCCTTCAGCGTGACGGCCTCGAACTCCAGGATCAGACCGGCGTAGCGGGCAAGCGTTTCTCGCTTCGGGCGGCTGACCCGCGCGCCGCCGCGAACGCCGCGCTGAACTTCGATCAGCGACTCCGATTCCAGCACCCTAAACGCCTCGCGCAGCGTGGGGCGTGACACCCCGAACCGCTCGATCAGCTCGGATTCGGGTGGCAGCATGGTGCCTTCGGCAATTTCGCCCCGGATGAACATTCGGCGCAACTGCGCGGCCACCCGGTCGGCCATCTTCGGCTCCCGCAGATTGACGACCTCCATGCTGACCCTTTCCTCGGCGCCTGCTAAACAACTAACTAGTTGACAGGTTAGCCGATCTTGGCCGCGGCGCCCGAAGTCGTCGGAGTCAGTAAGGTCAGTAGCCCATGGCGCGGCCCATCAAATCCTTCATGATCTCGGTAGTTCCTCCATACAGCCGCTGGACGCGTGAATCGCGCCACAACCTCGCGACCTCGTATTCGTTGATGTAGCCGTAGCCGCCGTGCATCTGCAGGCAGCGGTCGACAATCTCCCACTGCACCTCGGTGGTCCACCACTTCAGTCCGGCGGCGTCCTCGTCGCTGAGTTCGCCGTCGTTGGCTGCCAGCACGCATTGGTCCAGATAGGTTTGGGCGGCGTCGAGCTTGGTTTGCATCTCGGCGATGAAGTGGCGATTGACCTGGAACTTACCGATCGGTTGGCCGAACGCGCTGCGTTCGGCCGCATAGGCCTTGGTCAGCTCCAGCGCGCGGCGCGCCATCGGCAGCCCGTAGCAGGCGATGCCGAGCCGTTCGGTCGCCAGGTGCGAGACCAGGTGGTAGAAGCCGCGGTTGAGCTCTCCGACGAGGTTTTGCTTGGGGACGACCACATTGTCGAAGAACAGCTCGGCGGTGTCGGCGGAGTGCTGGCCGATCTTGTCGAGCTTGCGGCCACGGGTGAAGCCGTCCATGCCGTCCTCGATCATCAGCAGGCTGATGCCTTTGCGGCCGGCGGCCGGGTCGGTCTTGACCGCGGTGAGCACCAGCGTGGACAGCAGCCCGTTGCTGATGAAGGTTTTCTGGCCGTTGACCACCCAATGATCGCCCTCGTCGCGCGCGGTGGTCTTGATACCGGCCAGATCCGATCCGGCGGCCGGCTCCGACATCGCCATCGACCCGATGAACTCACCGGAGATGAACTTGGGCAGCCAGCGGTCCTTTTGTTCCTCGGTGGTGAGGTCGGTGAGGTAGGGGACCAGGATGTCATTTGCCACGCCCAGGCCGATGCCGACCGAGCCGGTGGCAAAAAACTCCTCGGAGAGCACCTGGTTGAAGCGGTAGTCGGTGACGCCCAGCCCGCCGTACTTCTCGGGCAGGGCCCAGCCGATCAGTCCGTGCTCACCGGCCGCCCGCCACGCCTGGCGGCTGACCTTGCCCTCGCGCTCCCACTGCTCGGTGTATGGGGCGCATTCGCGTTCGAAGAACGCCCGCGCGGTCTTGCGGAAATCGTCATGGACCTGGTCAAAGATATTGCGGCGCAAGGACTACCTCCGGTCAACAAATCAGCCGCACACCACGATGGGCGGCAGCGGCTGGTCGGTAGTGCTGAAAAGATGTTCGGCGAGCCCTGTTTCGAGCTGGCGGTAGGACCCGCACAGCGAATCGACCTGCACACCGCGGCTTACGTAGCGGTGCAGGACGTGTTCGGCGGTAAGGCCGATAGCCCCGAACACCTGCATCGCGGTGCCCGACACCGCGCGGTGTGCGCGCCCGGCGGCCGCCTTGGCGGCCTGCGCCGAAACGTGTCCGCCGTAGCGCCAGGAGTGCTCCAGCAACGAACGCGCGCCTTCCACGGCGGCGCAGGCCTCGGCCAGGGCGTGGCGCAGCGACTGAAACGAACCGATCGGCACACCGAACTGGATGCGCGTGTTGGCGTGCTCGACCGCCAGGCGCAGGATCTGCTCGCTGATCGCGACCAGTTCGGTGCCCAGCGCGCGCTGCGCTGCGGCCACCGCGTGCGGCCAGGCCTGCGAAGCCTCCACCAGCTCGGTAGGCGCCGGCCCGCTCACGCGGGTCCACTGCACGGTGGTGTCGAAGGTGTCGAGGCGTTGGGCGTGTAGGCGTTGGGCGTCCACTACGCCCGCCGACACTGTCGCACTTGGTCCGGTCACCGCCACGACCACGCGGTCCGGCAGCGGGCCCAACACGATCCCACTGACCTGGTCGCCGTGCGAGGCCGGCGTGCAGCCGTCGCCGGCGCTCGGCAGCACAATCGCATCGGCCGTATCGTCGAGCGCGCCGGTGAGTTCGGCCAGCATGACGCGGTCCAGGCAGTCAGTCTGGGCAAGCGAGCGGCCCTGGGCCTGAAACAACAATTCGCAGGCTTCAACGGGGTACTCGGATTCGATGTCGGACCAGCCCAATTCAGTCAACCGGGGACCGATCACGGTGTGTTTGCCGGCAATCTCGTCGAACAGCCGGAACACGGCCTGTTCGATCATGGGCCAGGATTCGTCGCTGGGCATCATCGCGCTCGGCCCTCCTTCGGCAATCCAAGGATGTGGTCGGCGACGATGCCGCGCTGGATTTCAGCGGTGCCGCCCATGATCGTCGCAGCGCGCGAATACCACCATTCGGCGCGGCTGGTGTCCAATTCAGCGGCGCCGTCGCCGTTTTCGCCGGTCACCAACCACGGGCGCTGCAGGTCGAAAATCAGGTCGTTGACGTCCTTTTCGGCGCGGCTGAACAACAGCTTGTCGATGCTGCTTTCGGGTCCCACGGTCTGACCGGAAGCCAGTTTGCGGACGGTGACCGCCGAACGGGCCTGGGCTGCCAGCAAGGAGACGTAGACCCGGGCAAACCGCTCACGATCGGCGGCGCCAGCCCCGTTGTCGGCGATGCTTCGCCGCAGCCGGCCGAGCTGGCCCAGCAGCTTGGTGGCCACTCCGTAGCCGTACATCCCGCGCTCGTACTGCATCAAAAACATGGTGACCGCCCAGCCGCCGCCGACCTCACCGACAACCCGCTCACGCGGCACCCGCGCGTCGTCGAAGAACACCTCGGCCAGTTCGCGGCGCCCGCTGGCCAACGCGATCGGCCGGATCGTTACCCCGGCTGTGTCGGCGTCGACGAGGAACATCGTCAAGCCGCGATGCCGGCTCTCCGGGGCGCCGGTGCGCGCCAAGACGAGCAGCCGGGCGGCGGTGGGGCCTTGACTGGACCAGATCTTTTGGCCGTTGAACACCCAGCCGCCGGCGCCGTCGTCGCTGGCCCGCGTGCGCAGCGCGGCGAGGTCGCTGCCCGCCTCTGGCTCGGAGAAGCCCTGGGCCCACCATTCGGCACCGCACAGGTAGCGGGGCAGACACTTCTCGGCCAGCGGTGGCGCGAACTTCACCAACGCCGGCCCCAGCACTTCCAGGCTCCAGTGCTGTGCGGGAATCGGCAGCATCGCGTGGGCCAGCTCCTCGAAGTAGACCGCGCGGTGAATCTCGTTGCCGCCCAGCCCGCCTGCGCTTTGCGGCCAGCCGTAGCGATTCCATCCGGCCTCATACAACCTCGACAGCACTGAGGCGTCATGAGCGATGGATTCTTCAGCGCTGTCAAACGCAGCCGACCGCCATCGGTGCACCCAGTCCTGGTCGACCAGGTAGCGACGCAGGTCCTGGCGATACAGCGCCGGCTGCGCCACGTAGTCGGGCTGCTGTGGGTCAACCGCGCTGTTCACCGGCCCCTCCAAAAAGCTAAACAATTAGCTTGATTGATAGTAGAGCATATGTGGGGCGGCACGGTCGCGGGCTCTCACGTGCTGGGCAGGGGACCGGCGAGCCCTCGCGGCGAAGTGCCCCACAACCAGCTGACCGCCTGGCCGATCTCGGAAAACGCAAGGCTGTTTTCGTCTTTGGCGTAATAGCAGCGCGGTGTCTCGGTGAAGCCCTCGATGCGAGTGAGCTTGTGCCCGCTGATCCGCAGGATTTGTCCGGTCAGCCAGGACGCCTCCGCCGATTGCAGCCAGGCGACGACAGGCGAGCTGCGGGCGGGATCCATGGCTGGGTCGTCGACGCGGTCGGCGAAGACCTGTGCGCTCATCCTGGTGACGGCCAGCGGTGATATCGCGTTGGCGGTCACCCCGTAACGGCGCATCTCCAACGCGGTCACCACCGTCAGATTTGCGATAGCGGCCTTGGCGGCGCTGTAGGCGCTTTGACCGACGTTGCCCCAAAGCCCTGCCCCGGAGACGGTGTTGACGATGCGCGCGTCGACCGGGCGGCCTGCTTTGGCTTGGGCGCGCCAGTAGTCGCAGGCGTGCTTGGTGGCCGCGAAGGTTCCCTTCAGGTGCACGGCGATGACGGCGTCCCAGTCGGCCTCGCTGGTGCCGGTGATCATAGCGTCGCGGACGATGCCGGCGTTGTTGACCACACCGGTCAGGGTGCCGAAAGTCGACACCGCAGTGTCGATCATGTCGGCGACGTCGTCCCAGGCGGTCACCGAGC
>NZ_CAXUCH010000220.1:0-4219 GCF_964249325.1 uncultured Mycobacterium sp.
CGACACCGGCGGTTTCGTGCGGCACCTGCCCACCCAGCTGGGCGAAGCGTTTCGCTCCACGCTGGAGGAGGTCGTCGACGCGGAGCTGCTGGTGCATGTGGTCGACGGCGCCGACGTCAACCCGCTCGCCCAAATCAGCGCGGTGCGCGAGGTGCTGTCCGAGGTGATCGCCGACCACCACGGTGATCCCGCGCCGGAGCTGCTGGTGGTCAACAAGGTCGACGCCGCGACCGATCTGGCGCTGGCCAAGCTGCGGCGCGCGCTGCCGGGCGCGGTGTTCGTCTCGGCCCGCACCGGGGAAGGCATCGACATGCTGCGTCGACGGATGGGCGAGCTGGCCGCCCCGACCGACACCTCCGTCGATGTGGTGATCCCGTATCACCGCGGCGACCTGGTGGCCCGGGTGCACACCGACGGGCGGGTGCAGCAAGCCGAGCACAACAGCGACGGCACCCGGATCAAAGCCCGGGTTCCGGTGGCGCTGGCCGCCAGCCTGCGGGAATTCGCAGCGGCGGGAAGTCAGCCGACAACCTCGTAGACGTCTTCGGCGGCAGCGCCCAGCAGCCGTTGCGCCAGGTCGGCCTTCAACTGGTCGAGACGGGTCTCCTCCTGCGGGCTGCGGCCGGTTTTGCTTGCCAGATCGATGAATTCGTCGCTGACGAAGCCGTCCCGCAGCAGCAGGGTCGCCGCGCGGCCGCCGATCCCGAGCTCGAACACGAAGCTTTGCCGCAGCCGGCCGCGGTCCGGACGGGCCAAGGTCAGATCCACCGTGTAGCGGCCGTCGGTGACCGCGCGGGTGACGGCTTCGAACCCGTCGCGCGCCCCCGGCCCTCGAAACGCGGTGCGCACCACGACGGAGCGCCGCGGTGGCGGTTCGGTCGGCGACAGCAGCCCAAACGCACGTTGCATGACTTTGAAGGCGGTGGCAACGCCGGCAGGCGAATACGGCCCGGCATAGCGCAGCATCTCGGCGAATGAGAAGTCGAGAATCTGCCCGCGCTCTTGGACGCGCAGCACCTCGGCCATGCACTTGACTTTAGGTGCTACCGAGAGTCCGCCCAACCATCCGGTTGGTATATCTTGGGCGGCAGAGTCCGAGCCGCCGGAGGTCCCTGATGGATAGTGCCGTCAAGTACGAGCGCACGCTGTTCGAGCCGGAACACGAACTGTTTCGTGAGTCCTATCGGGCGTTTTTGGAACGCCACGTCGCGCCGTACCACGACGAGTGGGAAAAGGCCAAGATCGTCGACCGCGGGGTCTGGCTCGAGGCCGGTAAGCAGGGTTTCCTGGGCATGGCGGTGCCCGAGGAGTATGGCGGAGGCGGCAACCCCGACTTCCGCTACAACACCATCATCACCGAAGAGACGACCAAGGGACGCTACAGCGGAATCGGGTTCGGGTTACACAACGACGTCGTGGCACCGTATTTGCTGCGGCTGGCCACCGACGAACAGAAGCAACGCTGGTTGCCGAAATTCTGCTCCGGCGAGCTGATCACAGCGATCGCCATGACCGAACCCGGCACCGGCAGCGACTTGCAAGGCATCAAAACCCGCGCCGTCAAGCAGGGTGATCACTACGTGCTCAATGGGGCCAAGACGTTCATCACCAACGGAATCAACTCCGATCTGGTGATCGTGGTGGCACAGACCGATCCCGACCAAGGCTCGCAAGGCTTTTCGCTGCTGGTCGTCGAGCGCGGCATGGAGGGCTTCGAGCGCGGCCGTCACCTGGACAAGATCGGCTTGGACGCGCAGGACACGGCGGAGCTGTCGTTCACCGACGTTAAGGTTCCGCTGGAAAATCTCCTCGGCCAAGAGGGCATGGGGTTCATCTACCTCATGCAGAACCTGCCCCAGGAGCGAATCTCGATCGCGATCATGGCAGCCGCCGCAATGGAGGAGATGCTGCAGCAGACTCTGCAATACACGAAGGAGCGCAAGGCCTTTGGCAGGCCGATCGGCAGCTTCCAGAACAGCCGGTTTCTGCTGGCCGAATTGGCTACGGAAGCCACCGTGGTGCGGGTCATGGTCGACGAGTTCATCCGCTTGCACCTTGATGGCAAGCTCACCGCTGAACAGGCCGCGATGGCCAAGTGGTACTCAACCGAAAAGCAGGTGCATCTGATCGATCGCTGCCTGCAGTTGCACGGCGGCTACGGCTACATGCGTGAATACCCCGTTGCGCGCGCCTATCTCGATGCCCGGGTGCAGACCATTTACGGCGGCACCACCGAGATCATGAAGGAGATCATCGGCCGCGGCCTCGGCGTCTAGCGCGCGTTGTGCGCGTCGTGTGCCTCATGAGCTTGGCGCAGCAACTGCATCAGGTCGCCGTCGTTGCTGACCTGTTCTCGATATTTACTTGGTAGCGCGCGTATTTGGCTTTCCTCGTCGAGCAGCCGGTCGAAGATCTTCTGACGTTCGACCGGATCTGATTCGTAACGCGGGTCGAGGTATTCAATTGCGTGGCGGCGGGCGCGTGCGACGGCGTTTTGCGCCCGACCCCGAGCTGACAGCAACGACAGCACAGTTGTGATGACCAGAATGGCGATGATCACCGTCAGCGACACCGTGGTGCTCAGTTCCACCACTGGAACCGATTTGCCACCGTTGACAAACGGAACGTTGTTTTCGCGTAGCGCTTGCAGCATCAGTTTGACGCCGATAAAGGCGAGGATCAGGGCCAGCCCGTAGGACAGGTACACCAGCCGATATAGCAGTCCGTCGATCAAGAAGTACAGCTGGCGTAGACCCAACAGCGAAAGCGAGGTCGCGGCAAATATCAGGTACACGTTTCGAGTAAGGCCGAATAGCGCCGGAACCGAATCGAACGCGAACAGCAGATCCGTGCCGCCGAGGGCCGTCATCACCAGCAGCATCGGCGTCATCACCCGCCTGCCGTTTTCGACGATGAACAACCGGTCGCGGTCGTAGTTGTCCGAGGTGCGCAAGAACCGCTTGGCGACGCGGATGGCGAAGGTGTCGGCGCTGCGGTGCTCGGAGGCCTCCGGCTTGGCCAGCAACACCGAGGTCACCAGCAAGAGCACCGCGAACAGGTAAAACGCCCAGTCGAAAGTCCTGACTAACGCCGCGCCGAGAACGATGAATCCGGTGCGCGCGATCAGCGCGAAAACAATGCCGAACAACAGCACCTTTTGCTGAGCAACGCGGGGCACCCCGAAGCTCGCCATGATCACCAGGAAAACGAACAAATTGTCGACCGATAAAGCCTCGTTGCTGAGATAGCAGGCGAAATACTCAATGCCCATTGTGGTGCCGCGGAGCATTACGATGGCCCCGCCGAACACAATCGCTGCCTCGATATAGGCCGTCGACCAGATCGCAGCATCGCGCACGGTCGGTATGTGGGGCCTGCGGACGTGGAAAAAATAGTCGAATAACGCCAAACCGACGATGATGGCGATAGTCAGGGCCCAGACCGGCCCGGAAACACCCATGTAGCTGCCTGTCCTCCCACGGCATGCATCGTGCGGTCCCCGGCAATCGGATCGGGGCGTCCCATGACCTGGAGAACCCAATCCTCGCGGAGGCAAAACTCAATCCGGACGGTAACGCAATCCGCGTCGAAGCTGTACGGGGCCACGCCCGCGCCTTCGCCGTCGGTGCATCATTTCGACATCGGCTGGGTATCTCTTTCCGTAATCTCTTGCGATGTGACTTCGCAATTGCGGCCGGCGGGAGCAAAGTGGTGTCGGCGTGGCGACGATGCTGGCCGCGCCGAGGTCCGTGGTGGGCCAGAGCCCGCCAAACAATGGAATCCACAAGTAGCGATAGCGGCGGCCAGGGAGGGTTGGTGACCGGGCGGCGAGGTCGGATGTTGAGTCGTGCCCTGCTCGCGCTGGTGGCCGCAGGAGTTGTGGTGGCGTTGGCGCCGTCTGCGGCGGCATCCCCGGAGAGCGACGCCAACGACGCAATCACCGCGGCGTGGCAAGCCGCCGGCGGCGCCGAGTCGCGGCTCGGACCAAAGCAAGGCGATGTCTACGCCGTCGGCGACGGCTTCGTTCAGGATTTCGCCGGCGGCAAAATGTTTTTCACCGCAGCGACCGGGGCCAGATCGCTATACGGGCCGATCCTCGACAAGTACGAATCATTAGGCGGTCCTGTCGGCAGCGACTTGGGTTTCCCGACAATCAGCGAGGTGCCGGGTCTGGCCGGGCCGGACACGTTGGTGAGTACGTTCGCCGCCAGCGACAAGC
>NZ_CAXUCH010000220.1:4229-7108 GCF_964249325.1 uncultured Mycobacterium sp.
CCCATGGTGCGTTCGTGGTACGCGGCGCGATGAACGCCGCATGGGACAAGCTCGGCAGCTCCGGTGGGGCACTGGGCGTTCCGGTCAGCGACGAGACCTACAACGGTGAGGCCGCCACACAGTCGTTCACCGGCGGACAGGTGTCGTGGAACCGGCTGACGAAGGTGTTCGCGACGGTCCCGCCCGAGTTGGCACAGCAACTGACCGGCCTCCAGGTGCCCATCGACCCCACTGCGGCGATCAACACGGCCTGGCGCTCGGCCGGTGGCGCCGCGGGTCCACTCGGCGCCAAACAGGGTGGGCAATACCCCGTCGGCAACAACGCGATAGCCCAGAAGTTCGTCGGCGGGAAGGTCTTCTTCAGCCCGGCCACCGGGGCCAACGCGGTGGAGAGCGACATCCTGGCCAAATACGAATCACTCGGTGGCCCGGGCAGTGACCTGGGACTTCCGACGGCCAATGAAACCGACGGCAGCCTCAAGCCGACGAGTCGCATCAGCACGTTTTCCGCGGCCGACAAGCCGGTGATTTTCTGGACGCCTGCCCGGGGAGCATTCGTGGTCCGCGGGGCCATGAAGGCGGCGTGGGATAAGCTGGGCGGCGCGAAAGGCACGCTCGGCGCACCGGTGGGCGACCAAGCTGTCGACGGCGACGTGGTGTCACAGAAATTCACCGGCGGCAAGGTCTCCTGGGACCGCGCCAAGAACCTCTACACCACTGAGCCGCCCAGCCTGGCGTCCTCGCTGTCCGGTCTCCAAGTGCCGGGCCAGAAGCAGCCGAGCCGACCCGCGGCCCCTGCGGGCGCCGCACGGAGCTGGCACTGGTGGTGGCTTTTGGTGGCCATCCCGGTGCTGCTCTTGGGGGGTCTACTCGGGTTGGCGACGCTCTGGGCGCGCCGACGCCGAGGTCGCCGCGCTGCCGTCCAGCATCAACGTGACGCCAGAGCCGCGAGAGCCTACGAGCCCGTACCGAGCACCGATGACCGCTGGTCGGCGGGGGACGACCGCGACGTCGGCTCGTCGGGGTTTGCTGCCGGCTACCCGGCGGCACCGGAGCCTACGCCGCCGATGGCGGCACCGGAGCGACCCGCGGCGCCGGAGAGCTGGAGGCAGCCGGCAGAGCAGGTGGAAGCCGGCTCGATCGGCGCCGAGCATGCGGGCGGTGCGCTGCCCGATGTCGAAGAGGGTCTCGGCGTGGAGGACCCGGACAAGGTTGACACCGCTCCGACGCCCATCCCGTCACAAGCCGACCACACCTCGGAACCCGTGGTGAGAACTGGGCGGCATGCGGCGGTGGAGACCCCCGAGGACGAGGAGCGGGCGGAGGCAGCAGCAGTCAGCGCCGTTACGCCGGCCATCCACCTTCCGCTGGAGGACCCGCGCGAGGCGCCGGAGGGATACCCGGTCAAAGGCAACGCCAGCTTCGGCCTGTATTACACGCCCGACAGCGCCCTGTACGACGACGCGTTCGCCGAAATCTGGTTCGCCAGCGAGGAAGTCGCGCGGACGAACGGCTTCACCAAGGCCGGCTAGGCCGGTGCAGTCACCGCGTCAGATTTTGCGGATGACTGTGACCACCTTGCCGAGGATGGCGGCGTCGTTACCGGGGATGGGATCGAACGCCGGGTTGTGCGGCATCAGCCAGACCTGACCGCCGGTGCGCTTGAACGTCTTGACGGTGGCCTCACCGTCGATCATCGCCGCGACGATGTCGCCGTTGTCGGCCACGTTCTGCTGGCGCACTACCACCCAGTCACCGTCGCATATCGCGGCGTCGACCATCGAGTCACCGACGACTCGCAGCAAGAACAACGCACCCTCACCAACCAGCTCGCGCGGTAACGGGAAGACGTCCTCGACCGCTTCCTCGGCGAGGATCGGCCCGCCGGCCGCGATGCGCCCGAGCACGGGAACGAACGTGGGCTCGGGCAAGGCGTCTGACCCCGACACCTCGGTGACAACCGGTTGTGCGGCGTCGTCGGCTCCGCGGACGTCGACCGCGCGCGGGCGGTTGGGGTCACGTCGCAGATAGCCTTTGCGCTCGAGCGTGCGCAGCTGGTGAGCCACCGACGACGTCGACGTCAGGCCGACGGCATCACCGATCTCGCGGATGCTCGGTGGATAGCCGCGGCTGGTGACCGAGGCTCGGATGACTTCCAGGATGGTGCGCTGCCGCTCGGTCAGCGCCGAATCCACAGCTTGCATGCGGCGGCCTGGACCGGTGGTGCGGGTGTCGCTGCTATCGCTCATAGCGTTCGAATGTAGCCCCATATCGCCCAATACTCAAACGTTTGTTCGACGCGTGTCGCGAATCGTGTCCGCAGGGCTGCGCAGTGATGAGCGGTTTTGTCGGTGGCCTGTCGTAGCGTTCCAACCGCTCGGCAACAATTCGATCACACGTTCGGAATTCGAACGCACTATCGAATATAGTCCGAACATGCGATCGACTACCGGCTTGATAGGAGGCACCTAATGACGCTCATAGAGACAACGCGGCCGCACGCAGCGCATCGTGGGCGGCCCGTCCGCGTGCGCTGCCGAGATGGGGAACGGCGACCTGGCCCGTCACGGCCGCGTGTTGCGCCGCCGCGTTATCGCGGCACCGGCGTGTGGATGTCCACTGCGCCGCACCCCAGGCGCCCGATAACGCCGGCCACGACGGTGGGGCTGGCCCTGCTGGCCGCACTTATCACCGTCTGGCTCGGTCTGATTGCATACTTCGGCGACACGATCGGCGGCGGGTCCGCCGCCCCGCGTGGCCCGATGCCGGATCAACTGGCCGTGGTGCGGGTCGACGCCGGCGAGACGCTGCCGCACCTGGCCGCCCGGGTAGCGCCCGACGCGCCGGTCGGCGAAGTCGCGCAGCGCATCCGCGAGCTC
>NZ_CAXUCH010000221.1:0-4670 GCF_964249325.1 uncultured Mycobacterium sp.
GCTCGCCAATGCGCGAATTATCGCATCGGCCCGCCCGCGTACTCGCGCCTTACGCGCGACGGCGTTCACGCTGCCGTTGTTGGTCGGCACGAATGCCGGCCAGCGTTGCGGATCGGCGTCGCATCGCTGGACCTCGTTGATCAACCAGTGCAGCGCCCCGTCGCCTCCGTCGCCTACCAGGTGTGTGACCCGCGGATAGAGCTGGTCGACGACCACCCGGAGATCCTCGACCGAGTCGGTTTCGTGCACCTCACCCCACCGGCCGACGATGCTGCGCAGCTCGGCGCTGCGATCAGCCGCCCCACGGTTTTTTCGGGCCTGCGGATTGACAATGACGCCTAGATACATCCGGAAGCCATCGACGCTTGCCGGGCAGATACCAGTCGCCGCCGCGCCAACCGGTAACCGTTGTCGGGAAGGCCTACATCGCGTCCCAAGTGAGTGCTCCTGGTTCGAAGGCCGTCGGGGCGCCCAGGTGGGATTGGCGCGCTTCCAAGCGACGATACCGGGAGGCCCGCGTTGGGCATGGAGACGTCTGGACCCGCTGCGCGCTTCGTAGCCCAGGCCGCTAATCCCCGGTCAGAACCCCTCGCAACGTCGGATTAGGGTGTCTGCCATGGCTGGTTGGACAGCAGCAGAGCTGCCCTCGTTCGCCGGGCGCACCGCCATCGTCACCGGCGCCAACAGCGGCCTGGGCGAGGTGACTGCCCGCGAATTGGCCCGGGTTGGCGCCCACGTAATCCTCGCGGTGCGCGACATGCGAAGGGGTGAAGCCGCCGCCCAGAAGATCGCCAGCACCACCACCGGGCACCTCGAGGTGCGTCAACTCGACTTGCAGGACCTGTCGTCGGTGCGACGCTTCGCCGATGACATTGATCACGCCGACGTCCTGATCAACAACGCCGGCATCATGGCCGTCGACTACGCGGTGACCGCCGACGGATTCGAGCGTCATATCGGCACCAATCACCTCGGTCATTTCGCATTGACCAACCTGCTGCTGACCAAGCTCGCCGACCGGGTGGTGACCGTTTCCTCGTTGCTGCACATGATCGGCTACATCAGCCTCAAAGACTTGAACTGGCAGTCCCGGCCGTATTCGCGGTGGCTTGCTTATGGCCAGTCCAAGCTTGCCAACCTGCTGTTCACCGGCGAGCTGCAGCGGCGCCTGGACACCCTCGGGTCGTCGGTGCGCGCGCTGGCCGCCCACCCCGGCTGGTCGCACACCAACCTGCAGGGCCGGTCCGGCCGCAAAGTGAGCGACGCGGTGGTACTGACGGCCGACCGTGTGGTGTCCACCGATGCCGACTTCGGCGCCCGCCAAACGTTGTACGCGGTATCGCAGGACCTGCCGGGCGACACCTTCGTCGGCCCGCGATTGGGCCTTTACGGCCGCACCCAGCCGACCTGGCGCAGCTGGCCGGCCAAGCGAGCAAGCACTGCGGCCGCGCTCTGGGAACTGTCCGAGCGGCTGACGGATACGAAGTTTCCGCTGTGAGCTGTCAGAGAATCAACAGCATCCGGGAGTTGCCCAGGATGTTCGGCTTGACATAGCTCAGGTCGAGGAACTCGGCCACGCCCAGGTCATAAGAGCGGCACATCTCCTCGTACACCTCGGCGGTCACCGGAGTGCCCTCGATCTCGGTGAACCCGTGCCGGCTGAAGAACTCGGTTTCGAAAGTCAACACGAACAGCCGCTTCAGTTCCAGCTCGCGCGCCACCTCGATGAGACGGTCCACGATTGTGTGGCCGATGCCGCGACCCGTCATATCGGGATGCACTGCGACCGTGCGTATTTCGCCGAGATCGGACCACAACACGTGCAGTGCGCCGCAGCCGATCACCTCGCCGTCGTGTTCGGCCACCCAGAACTCCTGGATCGCCTCGTACAGCGTCACCAAATTCTTTTCCAGCAGGATCTTTCCGGAGTAGGTGTCCACCAGCTGCTTGATCGCCGGAACGTCAGAGGTACGCGCGCGCCGGACCACGGCTCGATGGTCCGGTGAACTTCCCGCTGGCCCCACGGGTGCACAGTATCGGCATTTGGGACGCGCCAGCTGAGCACCCGTTATTCTGATGCGGTGACGGGGCAGCCTCAAACCGGTCCCACGGTACGGCGGGTCCGTGTCACCAACGTCGCCAACATGCTGACCGGTTTGCGGCTGGTGCTGGTCCCTATCTTCGTTCTTGCGTTGCTCGCCGGCGACGGTCACGACACCACCAGCCGCGTCGCAGCTTTCGTCATCTTCGCCGTGGCCGTCATCACTGACCGGTTCGACGGTGCGCTGGCCCGCACCTACGGCATGGTGACCGAATTGGGCACGCTAGCCGATCCGATTGCCGACAAGGCGCTCATCGGCGCAGCGCTGATCGGGCTTTCGACGCTCGGCGACTTGGCGTGGTGGATAACCGTAGTGATCCTGGTGCGCGAGGTCGCGGTGACCGTACTGCGGTTCGCCGTGCTGCGGCGCGGCGTTATTCCGGCCAGCTGGGGCGGCAAACTCAAGACGCTCGTTCAGGCGGTGGCGATCGGTTTGTTCGTCCTACCGCTTTCGGGTTCCTGGTTGGTGGCCGCGACGGCGGTGATGGGCGCTGCCGTCGTCCTGACGGTCGTCACCGGGGTGGACTACGTCGCGTCGGCCGCCAGGGAAGTTCGCTGCACGACCCGCTGACCACGGCCGACGCCCGCGGGGAACCACGCCGCGGCAGTCGGCGTTGAGGTTAGTGACCGCTGCCAATCACCGACGACCGGACAAAGGAGAGCGCGATGGCGTCACTGCTACGGGAGGTCATCGGCGACGTGCTGCGCCGCGCGCGGACTTCGCAAGGTCGTACGCTGCGGCAAGTATCCGAATCCGCGCGGGTGAGCCTGGGATATCTCTCCGAGGTCGAGCGCGGCCGCAAAGAGCCCTCCAGTGAGCTGCTGAACGCGATCTGCGACGCGCTCGAGGTTCCGTTGTCGGAGGTGCTCATCGACGCCGGTGAGCGGATGGCATCCCACGAGCATGCGGCCATTCCGCCCACGGCCAGCGCCGCCAACATCGATGCGAGCACCAAGGTGGTCATCCCGCCGGTGTCGCTGGCGATTGCCTGAGGCCCGGTTTGGCTCATGCGCAACACGGGTGGGGCAATCGACGCCCAACGGATAAATTGAGCAGCAGGTAGGGCGGCAGTCCATCGACCCCGACACGAAGGCGGAGCTAACCCATGGCCAATCCGTTCGTCAAAGCCTGGAAGTACCTCATGGCGCTGTTCAACGCCCGGATCGACGAGTACGCCGACCCCAAGGTGCAGATCCAGCAGGCCATCGAGGAAGCCCAACGTCAGCACCAGGCACTGACGCAGCAGGCGGCGCAAGTGATCGGCAACCAGCGCCAACTCGAGATGCGGCTGAACCGGCAGTTGGCCGACATCGAAAAGCTTCAGGTCAACGTCCGGCAAGCCCTGGCGCTGGCCGACCAGGCCACTGCCGCCGGCGACGCCGCCAAAGCCACCGAGTACAACAACGCCGCCGAAGCGTTTGCGGCCCAGTTGGTCACGGCCGAGCAGGGTGTGGAAGACCTCAAGGCGTTGCACGACCAGGCGCTGCAGGCCGCCGGCCAGGCCAAGAAGGCCGTCGAGCAGAACGCGATGGTGCTACAGCAGAAGATCGCCGAGCGCACCAAGCTGCTCAGCCAGCTCGAGCAAGCCAAGATGCAAGAACAGGTCAGTGCCTCGCTGCGGTCGATGAGCGAGCTCGCCGCGCCTGGCACCACGCCGAGCCTCGACGAGGTGCGCGACAAGATCGAACGTCGTTACGCCAACGCGGTCGGCGCCGCCGAGTTGGCGCAGGGCTCGGTCGCGGGCCGCATGCTCGAAGTCGAGCAGGCCAGCGTCCAGATGGCCGGCCACCAGCGCCTCGAACAGATTCGGGCGTCGATGCGCGGCGAGGCCCTGCCGGCTGGGGGGCCGTCCGGCGGCGCCGGTGCAGGCAGCCCTGCCACTCCCGCGGCAGCTTCGGAACCCACCGCGGAAAAGCCCCTCGGCCAGAAGTAAGCGGAAGGTCGGCGCCATGGCGGTGGAGTCGGGTCAGCGGGTCACGGGCGGCAGACAGTGGCGCACATTGTTGCAGCGCGGTGTCGACACCGCCAACGTGCTCTCGGACTTGGTCGCGCAGAAGATCAGCGCGGTGACCGATCCGCGTGCCCGGCTGCTGCGGCGGCGCCGCCGCGCATTGCGCTGGGCCGTGATATTCGGTGTCGCCTCGGTGTTTTGGGCACTGGTGACGGTGTTGCTGGCGGCCTGGGGATGGTTCGTGGCGCTGCTTGTGGTGACCGGCTCCATTGCGGCCGGCTCGGCGATTCCGGCGACGCTATTGCTGCTCCGGTACCGCTGGCTGCGCTCGTTGCCATTGCCGACGCAGCGGCCCGCCAGTGCCCGCCGGCTGCCGCCGGCGGGCTCGGCGGCGCGGCCAGCGATGCATGCGCTGGGCGCATCAGAGCGTGGCTTCTCCTCTTTGTTGGGTGTCATGGAGCGCGGTAACATATTGCCCGCCAGCGAAATTCGTGAGCTGGCCGATGCGGCCAAGCAGGCCTCCGCTTCCATGGCAGCCACCGCAGCAGAGGTGGTGGCGATGGAGCGAACCGCGAGCTTCAGCCCACAGTCGCGGTCGTATCTGGTGCCCACGATCA
>NZ_CAXUCH010000221.1:4680-7070 GCF_964249325.1 uncultured Mycobacterium sp.
CGATCAACGCGTTCACCGCGCAGTTGAGCGCCGGTGTGCGTCAGTACAACGAAATGATCACTGCCGCAGCACAACTGGTGTCGTCGGCGAACGACGGGGCGACAGCCGCGTTCCCGGCGTCGCAGCAACGCTATCGTGACGACCTCGCCGAGGCGACCGATCGCTTGATCGGCTGGGCGCAGGCCTTCGACGAACTGGGTGGGCTGCCGCGGGTGTAAAGCCTTCGGGCGGCTAAAACGACGGTCGCAGCGACGGAAACACAGTGGCGGCCAACGCGCGCAAGGTCGCTTTGAGCATGTCGTAGAAGTCAAAATAGTCGCGCCACAACGTGATCCGGCCATTGTGGACCTCGAAAACGCCGCAGACCCAGAACTGCAGCCGAAGGGGACCGAAGATCAGCGCGTCGGTGCGTTCGGTGAGCACCGCGGCGCCGTCGGCTGCGATGCGGTGGATCTTGACCTCGAACCGGGCGCGGCCCTGCATACGGCGGAACAGCCTCATCGTCCTGTCGCGGCCGTAGATGGTGGGCAATCCGACGTTCTGGTAGACCAAGTCGTCGTCTAACACCGCGGCTGCGGTGTCGAAGTCTTCGTCTTGCAGCGCGGAGAGGAACACTTCGACCGTGCGGGTGTTGTCAACAGTGGTCGGTTCAGTCATGGGGTCAGCCTAGTGGCGATCGCAAGCGCGGCGGAGCCGGGCGCAGCGGGTCGGCACGCGTCAGGCTAGTGGCGATCGCAAGCGCGGCGGAGCCGGGCGCAGCGGGTCGCCACGCATCAACCTAGAGGTCTGCGGCTGTGGCAGGGTAGGGAAAGTGCGAGTCGCCGTGGTCGCCGGCCCGGATCCCGGGCACTCGTTTCCCGCGATCGCGCTGTGCCAACGCTTCCTGGCTGCGAGTGACACGCCGATCCTGCTCACCGGCACCGAATGGCTCGACGCCGCGCGGGAAGTCGGCGTCGACGCCGCCGAGCTGGAGGGACTCGAGCCCACCGCGGCAGACGACGACCGCGACGCCGGGGCGAAGATTCACCAGCGGGCGGCGCGGATGGCGGTGCTCAACGTTCCGCAGTTGCAAGAGCTGGCCGTCGATCTGGTGGTATCCGACGTCATCACCGCCTGCGGCGGCATGGCTGCCGAGCTGTTGGCAATCCCGTGGATCGAACTCAATCCCCATCCCCTGTACCTGCCGTCTAAAGGGCTGCCACCGGTGGGTAGCGGACTGGCGGCCGGGACCGGCGTTCGGGGGCGGCTTCGAGACGCGGTACTGCGGTCGCTGACCGCGCAATCGTGGCGCGCGGGCCTGCGCCAGCGCCAAGAAGCTCGGGTTGGGATCGGCCTGCCGGCCCGTGACCCCGGCCCGTTGCGGCGATTGATCGCCACCTTGCCCGCCTTGGAGGTGCCCCGCCCGGATTGGCCGGCCGAGGCCGTCGTGGTGGGCCCGTTGCACTTCGAGCCGACCGACCACGTGCTGCCGATACCGCCCGGCTCTGGACCGGTCGTGGTGATAGCGCCGTCGACGGCGCTGACCGGTACGCGGGGGATGGCACAGGTCGCGTTGGATTGCCTGGTTCCCGGTTCCGGGTTGCCCGCCGGCGCGCGGGTCGTCGTGTCGCGACTCAACGGTCCGGCCCTGACTCTGCCGCCGTGGGCGACAGTCGGCTTGGGACGCCAGGACGAACTGCTCGCGCATGCCGACGTCGTGGTGTGCGGCGGCGGGCATGGGATGGTGGCTAAGGCGCTGCTGGCCGGCGTGCCGTTGGTGACAGTGCCCGGCGGCGGTGACCAGTGGGAGATCGCTAATCGCGTCGTGCGCCAGGGCAGTGGGCTCTTGGTTCGGCCGTTGACCGCCGAGGGGCTGGTGGCTGCGGTGGCTGAGGTGCTGTCGTCGCCGCATTACCGCCAGGCGGCGCGACACGCCGCGGCCAGCATGGCTGAGGTCGCCGATCCGGTGCAGGTGTGTCATCAAGCGCTGGCTGGGTAGTTTGACGAATGTGCGGCTGACGGAGTTCCAGGAATTGGTCACTTTGCGCTTCGGCGCCGCCTACGGGGCCTCGGTGCTGGTCGACCACGTGCTTACCGCCCTCGATGGGCGCACCGCCGCCCAGGCGATCGATGACGGCGTGGACCCGCGGGATGTCTGGCGGGCGCTGTGCATCGACTTCGACGTCCCGCGCGAGCAGTGGTGAGGCTTACGCCGGCGTCTTCGGCGCGTCGTTGATCGAGTCTGCGTCTACGGCGCCGAGACTGCACGTATAGCGGTCGGTTCGCCGAAATCCCGCCGTCACCGCAGGCTCGATGCCGTCACCGCAGGCTCGATATCTGCTTGCATTGCGCCCTCGCCTGTTGCCTCATGTCAAGATGCGCGCGAAGGCGGATTCGTTGCCTCACGTAAA
>NZ_CAXUCH010000222.1:0-4672 GCF_964249325.1 uncultured Mycobacterium sp.
GTGCGGCCCTGTTGGTGACGGCCGGGCATACCGCCAACATCGAGACGTTCTTTGATCGCACACGCGTGGCCAGCAATCCGTCGACGTTCCTGACCAGGCTGCGGGTCGGAGAAAAGCTGGTGGACGCCAAGGCGGTCGCCACGTTGTATCGCAGCCATATGTCGGCCGGCGCCGTCGCGCTTTTGGTGTTGACGATGCTGATCGCAGTGATCGCGGTGCTGTGGGTGTCGCGCGCCGACGCCGTGGTGATGCATTGGGTCGTCGAGTACTGGAACCGCTTCTCCCTCTGGGTGCAGGGCCGGATCACTTAGGCGGCGTTGACGGTGATATCCCTACGCCACCATGCTATTTCGCTGGCCGCGGTGTTCATGGCGCTGGCGCTCGGCGTTGTCTTAGGGTCGGGCCTGCTGTCTGACACGGTGTTGGCCGGCTTGCGGGCCGAGAAGCGGGATCTGCACGCTCAGATCGACACGCTTAACGACCAGAAGAATGCGCTGAACGAAAAGCTCAGCGCTTCAAACGACTTCACTTCACAGATGGCAGGGCACATCGTCCACGGCGCACTCGCGGGCAAGTCGGTGATCATGTTCCGCACCCCGGACGCCAAAGACGACGATGTGGAAGCAGTGTCGAAACTGATGGGCCAGGCCGGGGCAGCGGTGAGCGGAAGGGTTTCGCTGACTCAGGAATTCGTCGAGGCCAACTCGGCGGAGAAGCTGCGCTCGGTCGTCAACTCGTCGATCGTGCCGGCCGGCGCGCAGTTGAGCACCAAGCTGGTCGACCAAGGTTCGCAGGCCGGTGATTTGCTCGGTATCGCGCTGCTGATCAACCGCGATCCTGCGGTGCCCACCGTCGATGACGCGCAACGGGACGTCGTGCTCGCGGCACTTCGCGACACCGGCTTCATCTCCTACCCGTCCGACGCGCATATCGGGGCGGCAAACGCAGCCGTGGTGATCACCGGTGGCGGGCTTGGCGACGACGCCGGAAACCAAGGCGTCAGCGTGGCGCGGTTCGCCGCCGCCCTCGCACCTCATGGCACCGGCACGGTCTTGGCCGGTCGCGATGGATCGGCCAGCGGGACCGCTGCGGTCGCCGTGACCCGCGCCGATCCTGGCATGGCGTCGGCGATTACCACCGTCGATGACGTCGACGCCGAGTCGGGGCGGATCACCGTGGTGCTGGGTCTACACGACCTCATCAACGGCGGTCGTACCGGTCAGTACGGAATGGGTCACGGCGCCACGTCGCTCACCGTCGCGCTTTAGCCCGGCGCCGATGCGCGCCGCGCAGCGGCGGGAGGAGAAGCCGGGCAATCAAGCCTGAGCCGGGGCGTGTCAACGACGGCGCGGCGCCGTCGGTGTTAGGGTGGATTTCCGTGGGTCGGCAGGCCCAAGTGCGTAGCAGCACAAAAAGCGTAGTCCTGCCCGTCTTCACGGAGGTGGCTATCTTGCGCAGGCACCCGCAGAGCGCCACCAAGCACCTCTTCGTCAGCGGCGGCGTGGCCTCTTCGCTGGGCAAAGGGCTGACCGCCAGCAGTCTCGGACAATTGCTGACCGCCCGCGGGTTGCAGGTGACCATGCAGAAACTCGACCCGTACCTCAACGTCGACCCGGGCACCATGAACCCGTTCCAGCACGGGGAGGTTTTCGTCACCGAGGACGGTGCCGAAACAGACCTCGACGTCGGCCACTATGAGCGCTTTCTCGACCGGGACCTTTCCGGATCTGCGAATGTAACTACCGGCCAAGTCTATTCGTCGGTCATCGCCAAAGAACGGCGCGGCGAGTATCTCGGCGACACCGTCCAGGTGATCCCGCACATCACCGACGAAATCAAAAGCCGCATCCTGGCTATGGCCGAGCCCGATGCCGAAGGCAATCGCCCCGACGTCGTCATCACCGAAATCGGCGGCACCGTTGGCGATATCGAGTCGCAGCCGTTTCTGGAGGCGGCCCGCCAGGTCCGGCACGACCTCGGCCGGGAGAATGTCTTCTTCCTGCATGTGTCGCTGGTGCCGTATCTGGCGCCCTCGGGCGAGCTGAAAACCAAGCCCACCCAGCACTCGGTGGCGGCGTTACGGAGCATCGGTATCACCCCGGACGCGCTGATCCTGCGCTGCGACCGCGACGTTCCTGAGCCGCTGAAGAACAAGATCGCCCTGATGTGTGACGTCGACATCGACGGTGTGATCTCGACCCCGGACGCGCCGTCGATCTACGACATCCCCAAGGTATTACACCGCGAGGAGCTCGACGCCTTCGTGGTGCGCCGACTCAATCTACCGTTTCGCGACGTCGACTGGACCGAATGGGACGACTTGCTGCGCAAAGTGCACGAGCCGCAAGAGACGGTGCGAATCGCGTTGGTGGGCAAGTACGTTGACCTCTCCGATGCGTATCTGTCGGTCACCGAAGCGCTGCGCGCCGGCGGATTCAAGCACCGGGCAAAGGTGGAAATGCGCTGGGTAGCATCGGATGACTGCCAAGATGCCGGTGCCGCGGCGGCCGCTTTGAGCGATGTGCACGGTGTGCTGATCCCCGGCGGGTTCGGGATTCGCGGCATCGAAGGCAAGATCGGCGCGATCCGCTATGCGCGAGCCAGAGGCCTACCGGTGCTGGGGCTCTGTTTGGGGTTGCAGTGCATCGTGATCGAAGCCGCCCGCTCGGTGGGCCTCACCCAAGCGAATTCGGCAGAGTTCGACCCGGCCACCCCAGACCCGGTCATCTCCACCATGGCCGACCAAGAAGATATCGTCGCCGGCGAGGCAGATCTCGGTGGCACCATGCGGCTGGGCGCGTATCCCGCTGTGCTGGAACCGGATTCGATTGTCGCACGCGCATACCAGGCGACACAGGTCTCCGAGCGGCACCGGCATCGCTATGAGGTCAACAACGCCTACCGGGACAAGATCGCCGAGAGCGGCCTGCGGTTTTCCGGAACCTCGCCTGACGGCCATCTGGTGGAGTTCGTCGAATACCCGCCGGAGGTCCATCCGTTCGTCGTCGGTACCCAGGCGCACCCGGAATTGAAGAGCCGTCCCACCCGGCCGCATCCGCTGTTCGTTGCGTTCGTCGGCGCCGCCATCGACTACAAGGCGGCCGAGCGGCTGCCGGTGGAGATTCCCGAGCAGCGGCCTAACGGCAACGAACCCCGGGCCGGCGTCGGGCAGCCGCTTCCTGAGCCCGAACCGGTCGCCCGTGGGTGAACACGTCTTCGAGACAATATCGTCCGAAATCCTGCATACCGGAAAGATTTTCGCGCTCCGCGAGGACCGGGTCCTGATGCCCGGCGGCAAGATCGTCAACCGTGAAGTGGTCGAGCACTACGGCGCAGTGGGCGTCGTCGCCCTGGACGACGACGACAACATCCCGATGGTTTACCAGTACCGTCACCCCTTCGGTCGCCGGCTCTGGGAGCTGCCGGCCGGGCTGCTCGACGTCCACGGCGAGGCACCACATCTGACGGCCGCCCGCGAGCTGCAGGAAGAGGCCGGGCTTAAGGCGGACACGTGGCAGGTGCTGGCCGATCTGGATTCCACACCGGGCTTCAGCGACGAGTCGGTGCGGGTGTATCTGGCCACCGGATTGACCGACGTCGGACGGCCCGAAGGCCATGACGAAGAAGCCGATATGACGTTGCAGTGGTATCCGCTCACCGAAGCGGTGCGTCGAGTATTCAGCGGAGAGATCGTCAATTCGCTTGCCGTTTCCGGGATTTTGGCGGCATTCGCGGTCCGCAAGGGCCTCGCGCAGCCCCGGCCGGTGGACGCGCCGTGGCTCGACAAACCGACGGCGTTCGCCGCGCGACAGGCCGGGCGATGACATCGTTGGCGCCGCCGCTCGAGTCGCAGGTGCAGAGCTATCTCGACCACCTGACGATCGAGCGGGGCGCGGCTGCCAACACGTTGAGTTCCTACCGCCGCGACCTGCGCCGCTACCTCGAGCACCTGGCAGTGCGCGGCATCGACGATCTGGCCAAGGTCAGTGAGGACGACGTCAGCGAATTTCTCGTTGCGCTGCGGCGCGGTGATCCCGATGCGGGGGCGTCGCCGCTGTCGGCGGTGTCCGCGGCGCGGGCCCTGATCGCGGTGCGCGGGTTGCACCGGTTTGCCGCCGCCGAGGGCCTGACCGACGTGGATGTGGCGCGGGAAGTCAAGCCACCGACCCCCGGCCGGCGGCTGCCCAAGAGTCTGACCATCGACGAGGTGCTGGCCCTGCTGGCGGCGGCCGGCGGCGACAGTCCGTCGGACGGCCCGTTGACTCTGCGCAACCGGGCGCTGCTGGAGTTCTTGTACTCCACCGGAGCGCGGATTTCCGAAGCGGTTGGGCTCGATGTCGACGACATCGACACACATGCCAGGTCGGTGCTGTTGCGCGGCAAGGGCGGCAAGCAGCGGCTGGTGCCGGTCGGTCGCCCGGCTGTGGAAGCGCTGCAGGCCTACCTGGTGCGGGGACGCCCGGAACTGGCTCGTCGTGGCCGGGGCACGCCCAGCATGTTCCTCAACGCCCGCGGCGGGCGGTTGTCGCGGCAAAGCGCCTGGCAGGTGTTGCAGGATGCCGCCGACCGTGCCGGCATCACCTCGAAAGTGTCGCCACACACCCTGCGGCATTCGTTTGCCACCCACCTGCTCGACGGTGGCGCCGACGGTCGTGTGGTGCAGGAGTTGCTC
>NZ_CAXUCH010000222.1:4682-6984 GCF_964249325.1 uncultured Mycobacterium sp.
CGACTCAGATCTACACGCTGGTCACCGTGCACGCGCTGCGTGAAGTGTGGGCCGGCGCGCATCCGCGAGCCCGCTAGCGGTTTTCGCCTGGGAACTAGCGGCCCAGGTACTCCGACTCCAGCACCAGATCGGTGACCAGCGTCTGGTACTCCACGTGTGCCTTGTGCTCGGTGGTGTTCCAAAGCTTGCCCTGCTGCTCACGCATGTAGGCGCGGTACTTGGGCGCGCCGGGCACCTTGACGTTGTCGGCGACGACGATCGATCCCCGGTGCAGCCAACCCCGTTCGATGATGCTTTGCAGATCGGGAAGGTAGGCGTCCTTGTCATGGTCGAGGAACACCAAGTCCAGTGCGCCGGCGCTGAACCCGTGTTCGGTGGCCAGCGCATCCAGCGTGTGCCCACCGTCGCCGATGGTGCCGACAACACACGTCACCCGGTCGCCGACTCCGGCATGCGCCCAGATCTGTCGAGCGTTGACAGCGTTGGCTTCGGCCAGCTCGACCGAGTACACCTTGGCGGCCGGTGCGGCACGCGCAATCCGCAGTGCCCCGTAGCCGCAGTAGGTGCCCAACTCCAGTGCGAGTTTCGGGTCGGCGCGGCGGACCGCGGCGTCGAGCAGCGCCCCTTTCTCCGGGCCGACGTTGATGAGCATCGACTTCTCGTAGGCGAACCGGTCGATGGTGGCCAGCACGTCGTCGATGTCGCCTGGGCGGGCGTTCTTCACCACGTATTCGACGGCTGCAGCTTCGCGCCCGTCGCCGATCTGGCCGGTCGTGGTGATGTTGCGGCTGCCCGTCGCCATCCTCAACACCGACCACCGCAAGAAGGGGATGCGCCGCTTGAGATTCATGACGGAGACGATAGCCCGGCGACGATGCAGAGCGCGTAGCGCGATGAGGAGGAGCCGGGTAATAAGGTCCGGCCGTGCGTTTCGGGAATTCGCTGGTTAGGTTGCTTGCGGGTTTCCCGGCGCAGGCGTGTTAAGCCGTTAGACTTTCCTGCGATGTCCGGCACTGGCCTGTCCGTCACCAACCGAACGCCCATGCGTTCGGCGACGAGCCCCGCCCCGGCATGATCGGCGCCAACGACGATGATGCCCGCTTAGTCGGGATCGAGGAGTGGCGCTTATGACCGACGACGCCGACAGCGGCGCGGGTGTCGGGCTAACCGGTCGGTCGCCGCGGGCGATTCCCGAGCCGAAACCGCTTACGTCGCACGGGCCTGCCAGGGTTGTCGCGATGTGCAACCAGAAGGGCGGCGTCGGCAAGACCACGTCGACGATTAACCTGGGCGCCGCGCTGGCTGAGTACGGGCGTCGGGTGCTGCTGGTGGACATGGATCCGCAGGGCGCACTGTCCGCTGGCCTGGGTGTGCCGCACTACGAGCTCGAGCGCACGATTCACAACCTTCTGGTGGAGCCCCGGGTGTCGATCGACGACGTGCTCATCCATACCCGCGTCAAGCACATGGACCTGGTTCCCAGCAACATCGACCTGTCGGCCGCCGAAATTCAGCTGGTCAACGAGGTGGGTCGCGAGCAGACGCTGGCCCGGGCGCTGCACCCGGTGCTCGACCGCTACGACTACGTGCTGATCGACTGCCAGCCGTCGCTTGGCTTGCTCACCGTCAACGGTCTGGCCTGCGCCGACGGTGTGGTGATCCCAACCGAGTGCGAATACTTCGCACTGCGCGGCCTGGCGTTGCTCACCGACACCGTCGACAAGGTGCACGATCGGCTCAACCCCAAGCTGCAGATCAGCGGCATCCTGGTCACCCGTTACGACCCGCGTACGGTCAACGCGCGCGAGGTCATGGCTCGTGTCGTGGAGCGGTTTGGTGACCTGGTGTTCGACACGGTCATCACGCGCACCGTGCGCTTCCCGGAAACCAGCGTCGCCGGCGAGCCCATCACCTCGTGGGCGCCGAAGTCGAGCGGTGCGGAGGGCTACCGCTCATTGGCCCGCGAGGTCATTCACCGATTCGGCGCGTGAACGACCGCGTGGACTTCGAGGGCTCAACCCAGAACGGCTTTCAGGTCCGGCTCACCAACTTCGAGGGGCCGTTCGACCTGCTGCTGCAGCTGATCTTCGCGCATCGCCTCGATGTCACCGAGGTGGCGCTTCACCAGGTGACCGATGAGTTCATCGCCTATACGCGTGCGATCGGAGCCGACCTGGAGCTGGAAGAGACCACGGCGTTCCTGGTGGTTGCCGCGACGCTGCTTGACCTCAAGGCGGCCCGGCTGCTGCCTGCCGGGCAGGTCGACGACGAGGAGGATCTGGCGCTGCTGGAGGTCCGGGAC
>NZ_CAXUCH010000223.1:0-1505 GCF_964249325.1 uncultured Mycobacterium sp.
CAGCGCCGTCGACGGCTCCCCGAACAGCGAAGCTAGCTGGTCAAGCAAACCCGTTGGAGCGCCGACGTATTCATTCTCGGCGCGCTGCGCGAGCCGCGCCTGCTCGATCCGGTCGATACGCACGCCTGCGGCCGAGGTCAAAGCGCCGAGGACCGCGCACTCCAGCGCCGCCGAAGACGCCAGGCCCGAACCGATCTCGACGTCGCTGCTGATCGACATCGCGCCACCGGACACTGGGTGGCCCGCGGCGCGCAGCGCCCAGATAACCCCCGCCACGTAGCCGGCCCAACCCGTCACCTCACCCGGGGCGGTGTCGAGCGGAATCCGCACCGAGCCCTCCGTGCGGTCGCTGCACACGCTGACCGCATTGCTGTCGTCCGGCGCAAACGTCACCACGGTGCGTTGCGGCAGCGCGATCGGCAGCGCGAAACCGAGGTTGTAGTCGGTGTGTTCGCCGATCAGGTTGATCCGGCCCGGTGCGGCGTATCGGACGGTCATGCGAGGTCTCGCAGCCGCTGGGCCACGTCTTCGGGCGTCACGTCGCTGATGAAGGCATCCATGGCCGACTCGGACGCTGCCAAGTACTTGAGCGCGACCGCGCTGCGCCGGATCGACATCAGCTCGACGTGGAAGTACCCCTCCCGCTGAGCGTCGGTGTCGGCGAACTGGTGCAACGCCGACATATACGGCAGCGGGCCGGAGTACAAGCGGTCGAACCGGCGCAGCAGGTCGAGGTAGACCTGCGCGAAATCATCCAGTTCTCGCGGCTCGAGCTCAAGAAGGTTGTGCGCGAACCTGTTCGGATAAATGTGCACCTCCACCGGCCAGCGCGCGGCGAACGGCACGAACGCCGTAAACAAGTCGGTGCGTGCAATCACTCGGCTGCCGTCGGCCAGCTCCCAGGCCAGCAGGTCCGCGAAAAGGTTGCTGCCATAGCGTTTTCGATGGTCGCCAGCCTGATGCAGCATAGCGGCGGTGCGCGGGGTCAGATACGGGTAGCCGTAGATCTGGCCGTGTGGATGGGCCAGCGTCACCCCGATCTCCTCGCCGCGGTTTTCGAAACAGAACACCTGCTCGATTCCGGGCCGGGCCATCAGGTCCGCGGTGCGGTGCCGCCATGCCTCGACGACCAGCCGGGCCTGCGCCGGTTCCAGTTCGGCGAACGAGCCGGTGTGGTTACTGGAGAAGCAGATCACCTCGCAGCGCCCATGCCCCGGCGCCGAGACGAATCCCTCAGACGTCGGCAGAGGCGATTCACCGTCCCCGGACAAGCTTGGGAACCGGTTTTCGAAGACGACGACGTCGTAGTCGGGTGCGGGCACCTCGCTGGTCAGCCCGGTCGGACCCGGACACAGCGGGCACTGATCGGGCGGCGGCTTGTAGGTACGGTCTTGGCGCAGCGCCGCGATGATCACCCACTGCCCGGTTGTCCGGTCGAACCGCAGCTGCGACTGGGATGGCGGGCGCGGCGGCAGTGGCCGGCGATCGGCGACCGGTGCCGGGGT
>NZ_CAXUCH010000223.1:1515-6945 GCF_964249325.1 uncultured Mycobacterium sp.
GTGGCCCGGCAGCGCGAAGAACAGCAACTCGCGCCCATCGGCCAGGTTAGCTCGCGTCGGCGCCGTCACGATGTGGAACCCTAACTTGGTCGGCGCCGCCGCGGAGCCACATGGAAACGGAAAGGGTGCCTCTCGCTGCTCGTGCTAGCCTGAGTCAGGATGTTTTTCGTACATGCGTTCTGAATGAAAGAAGTTGAAGAGTATGGCACAGGGAACTGTGAAATGGTTTAACAGCGACAAGGGCTTCGGTTTTATCGCTCCTGACGGCGGCGCAGAAGATGTGTTCGTTCACTACAGCGAAATCACTGGAAGCGGTTTTCGATCGCTTGAAGAGAACCAGCGGGTTCAATTCGACATCGGCCAGGGAAACAAGGGTCCTCAGGCGATGGGAGTAACACCCGTTTAGCGACGTCGTCGTCACAGGTGGGCTGGCAGGCAGTGTCCTGCCAGCCCGCCTGCATCTGCGAGGCGTACGGTATGGGGAACTGGGACCAACCGGGCCCCATACGAAGGGGTCACTGATGTCCGACAAATCTCCTCGGCAGTCGATGAGCAAGAAGTCCAGCACGACGCTCAAACAGAAACGCGCCGCTAAGCGCGCCAAAGCCGAGCATGCAACGTCGAGTAGTGACGTGCCAAATCCAAAGCAACGCTGACACACCTGCTTTCGCCGGCCAGGTGACCACCTAGCCGCTGCCCACTTATATTGCGCCTTACCCACCGACTGCGAGTACTGTGATGGTATCGGCGGTATGTCGCACGCGACCAATTGAGATTGCGTCATCGCTGGTTGAATGATCTGGCCGGTTCGCGGCCAAGACAGGGGCGTCTCATGACGCTACAGCGAGGCGGGACAGCCACCGGCTTGAAGCACACACCGCCCGAGAACACACCGCGCCTGCGCTTAAAGCCTAAGGCGCCGACGACCGGGTACGTCGACGGGGCATGGTGGCCGCACAGTGACGACCTTCCGATTGAGCTGCCAGATCTGCTGGCGGTGCTGTCGGTACGACTCGGCCCTATCGATCGGGTGATATACAACCTCTCCGAATGGCCGAACGCTCCGGCGAAGCTGTTCAGCGGACGAACGGTACGACTAGACGGGTACCGCCAGCAGCCGGTCAACACCATCGAAGTAATCGGACTCAGCCGCAAAAAGATCATCCTGCTGGTGGTGCCCGCGCATACCGACCCGGACCGCGCACACGACACCATGATGACTGCCGCGGCGCCGGCAAATGCGTCGACGATCGACCACCTACTGACGGGCTAACGCGCCACTGCTGTTAATAATCGCGGGCGCGCCAATGCTTGACGGCGTGCGACGCCATCTCGGTGACGACTGAACGGCCTTGCCCCCGGGGAGATTTCTGTGCGGCGGCCACCAGGGTGTCGACCGATTGAGCGATACCGGTCGCGATGTCGTCGACGGCGGGCACGTTGTCGGGGCACACACACACGCTCACATCCAGCACGTCGCGGTGAGAGGTCAACGTGATGTTCAGCCCGCGGCCATTCAGCAGCGGCGCCACGGTGGGCATACCGACGACTTTGGCCCCGGCACAGTACGCCGGAAGCGGCGGACCGGAGACATAAGAGACGCTGCCGTGACAGATCGGGGCGAGCCGTTGACGTAGGCCCAGTATGTTGTACAGGCGCATACCCGCGTGGACGACAGCCGACGGGATCAGTGACCCGATGCATGCGTAACCGACTCTTGGCCCGGTGTTTTCGTCGTCGCGCATGCGTGCGGTTTTCAGCCGCTCGGTAGTGGTATGGAGGTTGGTGAGCACCTGCACGGGGTCGTCAAGCTGCACCGGGATGCGAATTCGTCCGACCATCAAGGGATTGCCAATAGCGGTGGGATCGGCGTCTGTTAGCGCGAGCGGCATTTCCATCTGCAGCGGATCGTCGGGCACTGTGTCGTGGCGTTGAAGCCAGGCGCGCAACGACAAGGTGCAGGCGGCCAGGAAAACGTTGCTGATGGTCCCCCCGAACGCGGTGCTGACCGCCTCCAACTCCGCTCGAGGGATCGACGCGAAGGCCACTGCCCGCCGCTCGGTCAACGGCGCGTCGAACACGTTGTGCTGCAACGGCCCTCTCATCGACGACACCGCTGGCGGCGTGGTGTCGGGTTCGCTCGCTCCGCGCAACTGGTCGTGTACGGCCTGCAGCACACCAGTCCCGGCCTCGGCGATGAGCCACAGGCTTTCGAGCTGGCTCTCGAGGATATCGGTCATCGTGTCGGCAAGCAGTTCGCCAAGGGACGGCGGCGGGCCCAGGCTCGGCTCGGTCGGTTGATCGGTGGCCCGGTCATGCGGGCTGGAACCCAGCAGTCGCGACCACACGGACGCGGCGCCTACGCCACCGTCGTTCAATGCAGGCGACATCTTCACTGCCAACGCCCACCGGCCGCCCGCCAGGCCGTCGATGCTCCATGCTTCCCACGGTTTTTGGCAGCGATCACGGCGATTATGTGCTTCGGTGCTGAGCTGGCCGATCAGCTCAGCGAACTCGCGCCGGCCACCGGGAGCGCGAATCGTTGCGCTATGAATTTGGGAACTCGGGTCGTAGTCGTCGATCTCGGCCCACAAGGGCTGACCCACCCCGAGCGGCTTACCTACCAGCCGGCTACGAAAGCGTGCCAGTCGCGGCAGCGACGAGCCCACCAGCTGCTGTAGCCGCTTGTGGTTGAGCAGCTGGGACGGTTCGATGACAATCAGCGAGACGGTGTCTGCCGCCGTTGTGGAATCTTGGATGTGCAACCACATCGCGTCCGTCGGCGACAATCGAGTACTCATCAGCACGGTTCCGTGCTAGAAGCGGAAATAGGCTGGGCCACAAGCTCTAATGAGTCGAGCGTATATGGTGGGTTGTTCATTGCTCAATACCTAACGTTCGATCCGGTGGTCGTGGTGGCCCGGTAGCGGTGGTCTCAGCGCACCACCGCGCAGGCCGCTTCTAGCGTCATCGCGACGCTCCTGTCTTGACCGGAACCGGCCAAATTCTTTAAAACCGGCGACGCACCCCAGAACGGTCGCGGACAAAACACCGCCGATGCGTCTCACCCTACTCGCGTCCAGAATGGGCCGCTCATCAACGCCGCACAGGCAGCGTGCGCCGGTCTACAACCGTCTGCCAGCTCGACCGCGCGGTCGTTACGGAAGCCATCGACTCGGGCGCCGACGACAGCAAACTGACGCTGGTGACGTTTGCGGCTTGGCCGAATCGGTTACTGGAGGCGTTATTGGAACTGATTCGGGGCAGTGCAGACGATCCGTGGAGGGCAAATGAGCAGCTATCAGACGCTGGTGGTCGGTACCGACGGCTCGCAGACGTCGTTGCGTGCGGTCGACCGCGCAGCCGAAATTGCCGCCGAGTCGGACGCCAAGCTGATCATTGCGACGGGATGCTCGTCGAGCTCATCGGCCGAGCACAAATCGTCCGCGATCTTGCGAGAGGCCAGCGACCGCGCTCGGGCGGCCGGGGCCAAGAACGTCGAGCAGCAGGCGATCCGGGGCGCTCCGGCACATGCGCTTGTGGACCTGGCGCATCAAGTTAAGGCCGATCTGCTGGTCGTCGGCAGGGTAGGACTGGACCCGATCATCGGCCGGTTGGCCTCGGTTCCCGGCAACGTCTCACGTAGGGCCCAGACCGACGTGCTGATTGTCAACACCACGGCCTCACCTAGTTAAAGCGTTGCGCCACTTTAGTGAAGCCGCTCGGTCCTCGGCTTCCTGCTAGCGGCTACAGAGTAGTGGAGACTGGTCCCATGAACGACGCCCCAAGGGGTACCGTGCGCCGCTCTGCTGAGGGCGCACTGCTGGTGCGCGAATTCCGCGGCGAGGAGTTGGGCTGGAAGCTGGTGCCGTCCGAGTCGGAACACTGCGTGTTCTTCGTCGATCGGGAGATCGACCCGACCTGGCTGGACTGGCCGATCATCTGGTGCCCTGATGCCTCGTTCCACGAACAGGACAACATCCGCCGCGCCCGCGGCGGTCGCCCATGAGCTTGGCTAGCGCCCCGCGCATGTAGCCGGCAGGCCGCACGCTAGTTACATTTTGGGGACACATTGCCGCAATAGTGGCGTGTGTCATTGGTGCCTCCGCGCATAACCGCGATGATTCTGACATGTTGTTCGAGCTTGCGAGGTCACTCGTGCTTTTGCGGATTCGAGCGCGCGCGATTCGTCGACCTCGCCCGACAGGCACTGCGCGGCCAGGCGGTGGTGACATGGGGCATGGAGGCGATGCTGCGGCGAGGAAAGCGATATGACGGAACCTCACGAAGAGCAACCGAGTCACGATCAGCAGCTGGAAGACATCGTCGATCAGCTCGACGAGAAGGTCGCCGACGAACGAGAAGCCGAAGGTGTTCCCGGCAAACCCAGCGACCGCGAACAGGCCGCTGTCCGCGGCTCGGAGGGCTCGGAGGATGAACCGCCGGATTAAGAGCTAGGCGCAGGGGCGGCGACGTCGGACTGTTCGCTGGTGGCGATGAAGTCCTCGATCAGATCGACCACCTCTGTAGGCGCCTCGACCTGCGGAAAGTGACCGACATCAGGCAGCACCTCGAGTCGTGTGTCACGGCGTGCATCGTGGGCGGCGTAGGCGTGGTCGACGGGGATGATGTCGTCTTTCTCACCCCAGATCGCCATGACCGGTAGCTCGGCGCGCAGCTGCAGCCTGTTCAGCGCACTGACCGCCTGCCCGCGGTAATCCACCACCGATCGCAGCGTCCGCAGGAACGACTGCCGTGTCGGCCGATCCGACAACGACGCGTAGGCGCTCCACAACTCGGCGCCGCGCGGGGAATGAATGCCCGCGCCGCGCAGCCACGAGCGGAGCTTGTTACCTACGGTGAGCACCGGCGTCGGCGCAATGATCGGCAAAATCAACTCCGCCCCTGGGGCCGAGAGCAGCCGCAGCACCCATCCGACATCCGGACCGAGGCCGCCGCTGCCGATCAGGATCAACCGCTTGACGTAGTCGGGATGCTGGTAGACGAACTGCATGGCGACACCGCCGCCGAGCGAGTGACCGATCACGGTGGCGTGGCTGACGCCAAGTTCGTCGAGGAAATCCCGTAGCCAGACCGCGAATGCGCCCAGCGAGTAATCGCCCCGAGGTTTCGCCGACTCCCCGTGGCCCAACAGGTCCGGTGCGATCACCCGGAATCTCTTCGACAACTGCGGAAGCACTGACCGCCAGGTGGCTGAGCTGCCCGCCATGCCGTGGATCAGGAGCAGCACTTCCCCGTCGCCGGCGTCGCGGTAAGCCACCCGATCGCCGTGCAACTCCAGAAACTTCAATTCGTTCATTGATCCCTTACCCGTCGGCGCCACAGCGGCTCGGCTGCGGCTGTCGTGGCAGAAACCCTAGGCCCGTTTTCCGCATAGTTGGCGGTTAAGGTTTGTGGTTTTGGATGTTG
>NZ_CAXUCH010000224.1:0-1361 GCF_964249325.1 uncultured Mycobacterium sp.
GGGCTGGGCTGGGCGGCCATGCTTGCCGACCGGGCCGACTTCGTGCTCGCCCACTCCGCGTCCGGACGGGACGCCGGGTCGTGGAAGAGCGATCTGCTGCCCAGCGAGGTGCTGCACCGCAACTTCTGGTTCTGCTCGATCGACGACCCGCACGCGTTCGGCGCGCTGGATGCCCTTGGGACCGACCGCATCCTGGTGGAAAGCGACTACCCGCACGCCGATTCCACCTGGCCCGACACCCAGCAGGTGGTGGCGCGCAACGTCGCGGGCCTCTCGGGCGAGGATGCCGCCCGCATCACCCACCGCAACGCCGCGGAGCTGTTTCGTCACCCGCTGCCGGATAGCAGGTGGCTCGAGGAGGGCCCGTGCTAGATCTGTTGATCCGCGACGCCGAGATCGTCGATGGCACCGGCGTTCCCGCCCGACACGGTGATGTCGGCGTCAAGGACGGCCGCATCGTCGCGGCGGGTGCAAACGTCAGTGAGCCGGCCTCGAAAACCGTTGATGCGCAGGGGCTCACGCTTACGCCAGGTTTTGTCGACCTGCACACGCATTACGACGCACAGCTGTTCTGGGACCCCACCGCCAGCCCGTCGGTGCAGCACGGCGTCACCACCGTCTTCGGCGGCAACTGCGGCTTCACCCTGGCGCCCGCCGCCGCCGAGCAACAGGATTACCTCACCCGGATGCTGGCGCGGGTCGAAGGCATGCCGCTGGACGCGCTGCGGGCCGGGCTGGACTGGCAGTGGTCGTCGTTCGGCGACTGGCTGAAGCGGTTCGACGGCCACATCGCCATCAACGCCGGCTTTCTGGTCGGGCATTCGGCGCTGCGGCTGGCGGCGATGGGCGACGACGCGGTCGGCGGCACGGCAACCGCTGAGCAGATCGAGCGGATGGTGGCGTTGCTCGAGGATGCGTTGAATGCGGGCGCACTGGGGTTTTCGACATCGCAGTCGCATACCCACAACGACGGTGCCGGCCAGCCGGTGCCGTCACGGGCCGCATCCCGCGACGAACTGGTGGCGCTGGCCGCCGGTGTGCGCACCCATCCGGGCACCACGCTCGAGGCGATCGTCCCGGGCTGTCTGTCCGGCTTCACCGACGACGAGATCGCGCTACTCACCGACATGTCGGTGGCCGCGGACAGACCGCTGAACTGGAATGTGCTGGGCGTGTCGGCGGCGAATCCCGCCGGACATAAACGACAACTGCACGCCTCCGAGGTCGCCGCCGAGCGGGGCGGCCGCGTGGTGGCCCTCACGCTGCCGCACGCCATGACGATTCGGCTGTCGTTTTTGACCGGCTTTGTGCTCGACGGGCTGCCCGGCTGGCGGGACACCATGCACCTGCCGGTACCCGAG
>NZ_CAXUCH010000224.1:1371-6908 GCF_964249325.1 uncultured Mycobacterium sp.
GCTCAAGGCGCTCGCCGATCCGCAGGTGCGCCGCCGTCTCAACGAGGGCGCCCAGTCGGAGGCGGCCGGCATCCTACGTGGGCTGTCGCAGTGGCATCGGCTGGTGATCGTCGAAACGTTCGCGCCCGAAAACGCCGACGCCATTGGGCGTTCCGTAGGCGAGGTTGCCGCCGCCCGCGGTGGTGAACCCTTCGACACGCTGTGTGACATCGTGGTCGCCGACGAACTGCGCACCGGACTCATGCCGCCGCCAACCGGCGACGACGCCGCCGACTGGCGGGCACGGGCCGAGGTGTGGCGCCACCCGGATGCCGTCATCGGCGGTTCGGACGCCGGTGCCCACCTGGACATGATGTGCGGCGCCATCTACACGACATCGCTACTCGGGCAAGGAGTCCGCGAACACCAGGTCGTCACGCTCGAGGAGGCCGTGCGGCTGATCACCGACGTGCCGGCCCGCCTCTACGGACTGCGCGACCGCGGCCGGATCAGCCCCGGCTGGCACGCCGACCTGGTGCTGTTCGACCCGGCGACCGTCGACCACGGGCCCGAGCGCACCCGCTACGACCTTCCCGCCGGAGCGCCCCGGCTGGTCGCCGACGCCCGCGGAATCGTCTCGGTGTGGGTCGGCGGTGTCGAAGTCTGTCACGACGGCGCTGCCACCGGCGCCATGCCCGGCACCGTGCTGAGCTCCGGACGCGACACCGAGACCGTCCCGGCCGGAGCCGCTAGGAGTCCGACGTGAGCCAGGTGGACGAGTTCGACCCGGCCGAGTTGCAGGGCGGGCTGCTCATGCAAATCGAGAACGTCCACGAGCGGCTGCGCGAGGCCCGAACGAAACACCGGGTAATGGTTGGCAATCCGTTCAGCGAGACCGCCAGCCAGACCCTGGGCGTGTCAGGCGTGACCGTGCTCGGCTACGACGAATGCCAGACGGTGCTCACCCACCCGGACACGTTTTCCTCCTCCATCTACGAGCACATCATGGGCCCGGTCATGGGCCGCACCCTGCTGGAACTGCAGGGCGCCGAGCACCGCGCCGGTCGGGCCCTGGTATCGCCGTCGTTTCGGACGACGCTGCTCGAGCGGTGGCGCAGCGAACTGGTGCAGGTGGTGGTCGACGAGCTCATCGACCGGTTCGCGCCACGCGGGCGAGCCGAACTGGTTCGCGAGTTCACCTTCGCATTCCCCGTACAGGTCATCGCACGGATCATGGGGCTGCCCCGCGCGGACTACCCGCGCTTCCAGCGGCTGTCGATCGAGTTGCTCAACGTCGTGTACGACTGGGAACGCGGAATCGCCGCATCGGCAGCGTTGAAGGAATACCTCGGCGGCATCCTTGCTCAGCGGCGCCGCGTCCCGCAGGACGATCTGATCAGCACGCTCGCTGAATCCGAGATCGACGGTGAGCGGCTCTGCGATGACGAGATCTTCGCGTTTCTGCTGTTGATCTTGCCGGCCGGAGTCGAGACGACCTACCGAGCGTCGGGAAACCTGTTGGTCGCCTTGCTCACCGAGCCGGCCCTGCTGGAGGCGGTGCGCTCGGACCACGGCCTGGTGCGTAGTGCGCTCGAGGAAGCGCTGCGTTGGGAACCGCCGATCACCTCGGTGATGCGGGTAGCCGCCCGCGACTGCGAACTCGGCGGGATCACGATCCCGGCGGGCACGAACGTCAACGTCAGCGTCGCGTCTGCCAACCGGGATCCGACGCGCTACCCCGACCCTGACCGCTTCGATCTCACCCGAAAGAACATCGCGCACTTGACTTTCGGCGGCGGCCCGCACCTATGCCTCGGCATGCATCTGGCCCGGATGGAGGCGACCGTGGCGATCACGGCGCTGCTTGACCGGCTGCCGGATCTCAGGCCGGACCCCACGGCGTCGAAGCCGCGCATCGTCGGGGTCGCGTTCCGCTCGCCGATAGCGCTGCCCGTCGAGTTCACACCTGGCCGTTGAGCCCGTAAGCTGCTACGGAGATGCTACGCTCGTAGCATGTCAGAGGTGGCCTCGCGGGACCTGCGAAACGATACGGCGGGCGTGCTTCGCCGTGTGCAAGCCGGCGAGCACATCACCATCACGGTCAAGGGGCGTCCGGTCGCACATCTCACCGCGGTTGCTCCGCAACGTCGCCGCTGGTTGACCAAGAGCGAGTTCTTGGGGCGATTGGCGCGTGCGCAGGCCGATCCGGGTCTGCGGGACCAGCTTGCTGTCCTCGCCGGCGACACACCGTCATCCGGGTCTGAGGCCTACAGGTAATCGGTCTGGTTCACCAGCCGCACTGACGCCATCCCGTCGGGATAGAACTCCGCGATGCTCAACGACGCGAGGTCCAGGTGCAACCGGTACAGGATGCCCGGCCCGGCGTCCAGCGCGATGCGCAGCAGCATCTTGATCGGCGTCACGTGCGACACCACAAGCACCGTCGTGCCGCCATGCTCGGTGATGATGCGGTCGCGCGCCCGCAGCACGCGCTGGTGCACATGATCGAAGCTTTCCCCATCGGGCGGTGTGGTGCTGGTGTCGCGCAGCCAGCGCCGATGCAATTCCGGGTCGCGTTCGGCGGCCTCACCGAACGTCAGCCCCTCCCAGCCGCCGAAGTCCGTCTCGACGAGGTCGTCGTCGACGGTCACGTCCAGGCCCAGCGCTTTGGCCGCCGTCGTCGCTGTGTCATAACAGCGCTGCAGCGGTGAGCTCACCACGGCGCTGATCCCGCCCCGCTGCGCGAGGTAGCGCGCCGCTGAATCGGCCTGCCGCCAGCCGAGATCCGTCAACCTCGGGTCGCCGCGTCCCGAGTAGCGGCGGTGCACGGAGAATTCTGTCTGTCCGTGGCGCAACAGCAGCAATCGGGTGGGCGCGCCGCGGGCACCGGTCCAGCCTGGCGCAGTTGGGGTTTCGCTAACTGCGGTCTTGGCTGCCTCGGCCGCCGGCGGCGCCTGTTGCGCCTGGGCCGCGGCGTCCATTGCCTCGTTGGCCAACTGGTCGGCGTGCGCGTTTTGCTCGCGCGGCACCCAGGTGTAGCTGATCCGCTCGAACCTCGAGGCCAGTGCCCGGGCCCGCTTGTGCAGTTCGGCGAGGTCGGGGTGCTTGACCTGCCAGCGCCCCGACATCTGCTCGACCACGAGCTTGGAATCCATCATCACCGTGACCTCGGTAGCGCCCAGCTTCGCCGCCTCGTCCAAACCCGCAATCAGAGCGCGGTATTCGGCGACGTTGTTGGTGGCCCGGCCGATGGCCTGCTTGCTTTCCGCTAGCACGGTCGAGCGGTCGGCGTTCCAGACCACCGACCCATAGCCAGCCGGCCCCGGGTTCCCCCGCGACCCGCCGTCGGCTTCGACGATGACTTTCACTGGTTGAAGTCCTTGATCCGCAACAAGATTGCGCCGCATTCCGGGCAGCGCAGCACGTCGTCTTCGGCGGCCGCCGATATTCGGGCCAGTTCACCGCGGTCGATTTCGATCCGGCAGGCACCGCATCGACGACCCTGCAACGCCCCGGCGCCCGCGCCGCGAGCCGCGCGCTGCCGTTCGTAGAGCGCGATCAGCTCCGGATCCAGTCCCGCGATCAGCTCGTCGCGGCGCGACGCGTGCTGGTGCCGGAGCTGCTCGATTTCGGCGAGCGCGGTGTCGAGGGCCTGCTGGGCGCGCGCCAACTCGGCCTGCAGCACATCGATCGCCGCCAACTCCGCGGCCTGCTGGGCCTGCAGTTCCTCGCGGCGCTCCATCACCTCCAACAGCGAATCTTCCAGGCTGGCTTGCCGGCGTTGCAGGGTCTCCAGCTCGTGCTGCAGCTCACTCAACTGCTTAGCATCCGTCGCGCCGGACTGCAGCAGCGAGCGATCCCGGTCCTCGCGCCGGCGCACCGCGTCGATCTCGGCCTCATATCGCGACACCTGCGCATCGAAGTCCTCCAACGCAATTCGCACGGTAGCCAGCCGGTCGTTGGCTGCACTGTGCTGCGCCTGCACCCGCTCGTATTCTTGCCTTTCCGGAAGGTGGCTGGACCGGTGTGCGATTCGCGACACCTCAGCATCCAAATCAGACAACTCGAGTAATGAGCGTTGTTGTGCCACTGCGGCTTTCATTGCTGGCCTCTCCCACTGTCTGTCACTCCATTTCCCCTAAGTTCCACGGATCGGTGCGGATGGCGCACACTCGCACCGGCAGCGATTCGGCGAAGCGGGATCGCAAGAGGTCGGCGACCTGGTTGCACCATGGGAATTCGCTGGCCCAGTGCGCGACGTCAACCAACGCCACATCCGATGCCCGGCGATGCTCGTCGGCGGGATGGTGACGTAGGTCAGCGGTGACGTATGCCTGCACACCGGCGGCCGCCGCCGCGCCGAGCAAGGAGTCCCCGGCCCCGCCGCACACCGCGACCCGGCTCACCGGCAGATCGGGGTCGCCGGCGGCGCGCACGCCCCACGACGTCTGGGGCAATGCGTTTTCGACCCGAGATACGAACGCGCGCAACGGTTCTGGCCGCGGCAACACACCGATGCGGCCCAGCCCGGCGTCGCTGGGCGGCGGCGCCAGCGCAAAGATGTCGTACGCGGGCTCCTCGTAGGGGTGAGCGGACCGCATCGCCGACAGCACGTCGCGCCGCAGTAGTGCCGGTGCGATGACTTCGACGCGGTCCTCGGCCACCCGCTCGACAGCGCCGACGCTGCCGATGGTCGGCGACGCCCCCTCCTGCGGCAGGAACTGCCCGGTGCCGGTGACGCTCCAGCTGCAGCACGAATAGTCGCCGATGTGGCCGGCTCCGGCGGCGAAGACGGCCGCGCGGACCGCTTCTGCATTTTCGGGTGGCACGTAGATGACCCACTTGTCCTGGTCGGCGGTGACAGCCTGCGGCTCGAGCACTTCCTCCACGGTCAACCCGAGCGCCTGGGCCAACGCGTCGGACACTCCCGGCGATGCCGAGTCGGCGTTGGTGTGCGCGGTGAACAGCGAACGCCCCGACCGGATCAGCCGATGCACCAGCGCACCTTTGGGTGTGCTGGCGGCGACGGTGTCCACGCCGCGCAACAGCAGCGGATGATGCGCCAGCAGCAGACCACCGTCGGGTACCTCGTCGACTACCGCCGCCGTCGCGTCCACCGCGATGGTCACTGAATTCACGGCGTCGTCGGGGTCGCCACACACCAGCCCGACCGAATCCCACGGCTGGGCGAGCTGCGGTGGGTAGGCCTCGTCGAGCACCTCGATGACGTCACGCAGCTTGACACTCATCGCGGCACTCCGCTCACCGCGAGCTCGGCGATCGCCTCCACCAGCACCGGCCACTCCGGGCGCACCGCCGCCCGCAGATACCGTGCGTCCAGGCCGACGAAGGTGTCACATCGGCGTACCGCTATCCGCTTGTCCATCAAGCGCTTTCGCAGCGACTCCGTTTCGGGTGTGGAGAACAACACGAACGGCGCCCGCCCGTCGACCACCTCGGCGCCCACCGATTCCAGCGCGGCCGCCATGTCGGTGCGCAGCACCGCCAGCCGCTGTGCGCCCGCCGCGGCCTCGGCCACCGCCTCCGGCGCGCAACAC
>NZ_CAXUCH010000225.1:0-6891 GCF_964249325.1 uncultured Mycobacterium sp.
TTTACGTGAGGCAACGAATCCGCCTTCGCGCGCATCTTGACATGAGGCAACAGGCTGACAGCACGGACCGCCGTCCGCCTGCGCTGTGCAGAAACACCGAACTGTGGACAACGCGGCTCAAAGTCAGCACGCTATGGCGAAATTAGTTGCGAGACAGCAGCTCGCAGCGTCAACCAGACTGTCCCGCCCGCGCCCGCAACGTCTGCAACGCCTTGTCGGCGTGCGAGTTGAAGTTGAACTCGCTGCCGATCACGTCGAGCACCGTGCGGTCGGTGTCGATGACGAAGGTGGTGCGCTTGACCGGCATCAGCTTCCCGAGCAGCCCGCGTTTGACTCCGAACTGCTTAGCGACCGCTCCGTCGGCGTCGGACAGCAGCGGGTAATCAAAGCCGTGGTCGCCGGCAAACTTGGCTTGTTTATCCACCGGGTCGGTGCTGATACCGACCCGCAGTGCGCCGAGGGCAGCGAACTCACTGGCCACGTCGCGAAAGTGGCAGGCCTCTCGGGTGCAGCCGGCTGTTCCGGCGGCGGGGTAGAAGAACAGCACCACCGGCCCGTCGGCGAGCAGGTTGCTGAGCGAGCGGGGCTTGCCGTCCTGATCGGGCAGTTCGAAGTCTGGCGCGGTGTCACCGGTTTTCATGGCGGTCAACGCTACGCCGGTGGCCCTGATATGTCTGGAAAGATAGCTGCGTGCACGCCAACCTCGCGGCCGCCACTACGTCCCGGGAGACTTTCCGGGCGCTGGCCGCCGAGCACCGGGTGGTCCCGGTGACGCGCAAGGTCTTGGCCGACACGGAAACCCCGCTGTCGGCCTACCGCAAGCTGGCCGCCAACCGGCCCGGCACCTTTCTGCTGGAGTCCGCGGAATACGGCCGCTCGTGGTCACGGTGGTCGTTCGTCGGTGCCGGAGCGCCGTCGGCGTTGACGGTGCGCGACGGCGAAGCGGTCTGGCTGGGCACGGTGCCGCAGGACGCACCAACCGGCGGCGACCCGCTGCAGGCGCTGCGCGCCACCTTGGATCTGTTGGCCACCGCGGCTCTGCCCGGGCTTCCGCCGCTGTCGGGCGGCATGGTGGGCTTCTTCGCCTACGACTTGGTGCGGCGGCTCGAACGGCTGCCCGAACTGGCGGCCGACGACCTCAAATTGCCCGACATGATGCTGCTGCTGGCCACCGACATCGCGGCCGTCGACCACCACGAGGGCACCATCACGTTGATCGCCAATGCGGTGAACTGGAACGGCACCGACGAGCGGGTCGATGAAGCCTACGACGACGCCGTCGCGCGGCTGGACGTGATGACGACCGCGCTGGGCCAGCCGCTGCCGTCGACCGTGGCCACCTTCAGCCGGCCGAAGCCCAAGCACCGCGCGCAGCGCACCGTCGAGGAATACTGCGCCATCGTCGAACGTCTGGTCCATGAGATCGAAGCCGGTGAGGCCTTCCAGGTGGTGCCGTCGCAGCGCTTCGAAATGGACACCGATGTCGAGCCGATCGATGTCTACCGGATACTTCGGGCATCCAACCCCAGCCCGTACATGTATCTGCTGCATGTACCGAATGATGTTGGCGGAACCGACTTTTCGATAGTGGGCTCCAGTCCCGAAGCGCTGGTCACCGTGCAGGATCAGTGGGCGACGACACATCCGATTGCCGGAACCCGTTGGCGCGGGCAGACCGAGGAAGAGGACCTACTCCTGGAAAAGGAGTTGCTGTCCGACGAGAAAGAACGCGCCGAACACTTGATGCTGGTCGACCTGGGGCGCAACGACCTTGGCCGGGTCTGCGTTCCCGGTACGGTCCGCGTCGAGGACTACAGCCACATCGAGCGCTACAGCCACGTCATGCACCTGGTTTCGACGGTGACTGGGATGCTGGCAGAAGGCTGTACCGCGCTGGATGCGGTGCTCGCCTGCTTTCCGGCCGGCACGCTGTCGGGCGCACCGAAGGTGCGGGCGATGGAGCTGATCGAAGAGGTAGAAAAGACCCGCCGCGGCCTGTACGGCGGTGTCGTGGGTTACCTGGACTTCGCCGGCAACGCCGATTTCGCGATAGCGATCCGTACCGCGTTGATGCGCAACGGCACCGCCTACGTGCAGGCCGGAGGCGGGGTGGTAGCCGACTCAAACGGCGCCTACGAGCACACTGAAGCGACGAACAAGGCGCGGGCGGTGCTTAATGCGATCGCCGCCGCCGAGACGCTCACAGAGCCCGACACCGCCGGCAATGGCTAAGCCTGAGCGGCGCGGCCGGCGGATGGTTGTGACCGCTCAGTTGTTACTGGTCGTGGCAGCCGGCGGCCTGTGGGCGGCGTCGCGACTGCCGTGGGTAGTCGTGCGGTCCTTCGACGGGCTGGGACCGCCGAAGACGGCTACCGTCTCCGGTGCGACGTGGTCAGCAGCGCTGGTGCCGTTGGCGTTGTTGTTGCTGGCCACCGCCGTCGCCGCACTGGCGGTGCGGGGATGGCCGTTGCGGCTGCTGGCGCTGATGGTGGCGGTCGCGAGCCTGGCCAGCGGCTATCTCGCCATTGGTTTGTGGGCGCTTCCGGACGTGGCGGTGCGGGGGGCTGACCTCGCGCATGTACCGGTGCTGACGCTGGTGGGCAGCGAGCGGCGCTACTGGGGCGCCGCGATCACGCTGGGGGCCGCGGCGTGCACGTTGGCGGGTGCGGTGTTGCTGATGCGGTCGGCGACGTCGGCGGGGACGACGACATACACGACACCCGCGGCCCGCCGGTCGATGGCGGACCGCGATGACGGCGCGGTGTCGGAACGCATGATGTGGGATGCGCTCGACGAAGGCAACGACCCGACCGACCGTCCCCGGGAGCCGGCCCCACCGCCGGATGAAGATCCGCGACACGAAACTGACACCGAGGGTCGGTGACGGATGGCGCGCCATCGCTCGCTACCCTTCGATGGACGTCGTCAATAAATCTTGCGGGGCCCGGCGAAAGGAACCGACAGCCATGAGTTCGGCAACCGTGCTCGACTCCATCCTCGAGGGAGTCCGCGCGGATGTTGCCGCTCGTGAGGCCATCATCAGCCTGTCGGAGATCAAAGCGGCCGCTGCAGCAGCACCACCGCCGCTCGACGTGATGGCGGCGTTGCGCGCGCCGGGCATCGCCGTCATCGCCGAGGTGAAACGCGCCAGCCCATCAGCGGGTCAACTCGCGAGCATCTCCGATCCGGCGAAACTTGCCCGCGCCTACGAAGATGGTGGTGCGCGGATCGTCAGCGTGGTGACCGAGGAACGCCGCTTCCACGGCACGCTGGCCGACCTCGATGCGGTGCGCGCCGCGGTGTCGGTTCCGGTGTTGCGCAAAGACTTTGTGATCCGCCCCTATCAGATTCACGAGGCCCGCGCACACGGCGCCGACATGCTGCTGCTGATTGTTGCAGCGCTCGAGCAGCCCGCGCTGGTGTCGATGCTGGACCGGATCGAGTCCTTGGGCATGACCGCTTTAGTGGAAGTGCACACCGAAGAAGAAGCCGATCGTGCGCTGAAAGCCGGGGCGCGGGTCATCGGGGTGAACGCCCGCGATCTCACCACACTGGAAGTGGACCGGGATTGCTTCGCGCGGATTGCCCCCGGTCTGCCCACCGACGTGATCAGGATCGCCGAGTCGGGAGTGCGCGGCACTGCCGACCTGCTGGCGTATGCGGGGGCCGGCGCCGACGCGGTGCTGGTCGGCGAAGGCCTGGTCACCAGCGGTGACCCCCGGGCAGCGGTCGCTGATCTGGTCACCGCAGGCACTCACCCGTCCTGCCCGAAGCCGGCTCGCTAGCCGTCCATGGGCCATGGTCGGAAGCGTTGAACCCGATGAACCAGTTGCGCGTTGAGCCTTGGTGATGGCAGATTTCTCCGGCCCGGAGCTGCCTCGCTCCAGTGCGGCCATCGCCGAACCGACCCGCCACGACCCTGACGCTCGTGGCCATTTCGGCGCGTACGGTGGGCGCTACGTCGCAGAGGCGCTGATGGCGGTCATCGAGGAAGTCAGCGCCGCCTACGACAAGTCGCGTACTGACCAGGATTTCCTCGACACCCTGGACAAGTTGCAGACGCACTACGCGGGTAGGCCGTCGCCGTTGTACGAGGCGCGCCGGCTCAGCGAGCACGCTCATGGGGCGCGCATCTTCCTCAAGCGAGAAGACTTGAACCACACCGGATCTCACAAGATCAACAATGTGCTCGGCCAGGCGCTGCTGGCGCAGCGGATGGGCAAGACCAGAGTGATCGCCGAGACCGGCGCCGGGCAGCACGGGGTGGCTACCGCCACCGCATGTGCGTTACTTGGCCTGGACTGCGTCGTCTACATGGGCGCCGTCGACACCGCGCGCCAAGCGCTCAACGTCGCGCGGATGCGGCTGCTGGGTGCCGAGGTGGTGCCGGTGGAGTCGGGGTCGAAGACCCTCAAAGATGCCATCAACGAGGCATTCCGGGATTGGGTCACCAATGCCGACAGCACGTACTACTGCTTCGGCACCGCGGCCGGCCCGCATCCCTTCCCGACCATGGTGCGCGACTTTCAGCGGATCATCGGCCTGGAGACACGCGTGCAGATCCACGAGCAGGCCGGTCGGCTGCCCGACGCGGTGACCGCATGTGTTGGTGGCGGATCGAACGCGATCGGGATTTTCCACGCGTTCATCGATGATCCCGGAGTCCGGCTGGTCGGATTCGAGGCCGCCGGTGACGGCGTCGAGACCGGCCGGCACGCTGCCACCTTCACTGGCGGCTCACCGGGAGCTTTTCAGGGCTCGTACTCGTATCTACTGCAGGACGACGACGGCCAGACCATCGAGTCGCATTCGATCTCGGCTGGTCTGGACTATCCGGGCGTGGGCCCAGAACACGCGTGGTTGCGGGAAACCGGGCGCGCCGAGTACCGCGCCATCACCGATGCCGAAGCGATGGACGCATTCGGGTTGCTCTGTCGCGCCGAGGGAATCATCCCGGCGATCGAATCCGCGCACGCGGTGGCCGGTGCGCTCAAGCTGGGAGCCGAGATGGGCAGCGGTGCCGTGATTGTGGTGAACCTGTCCGGTCGCGGTGACAAAGATGTCGAGACCGCTGCGAAGTGGTTCGGCCTACTCGATGCTCGAGGCGACGCCCATTCATGACGGTGAAACAAAGCGAAACAAGCCGATTGGCGCCGCTTTTCCACGCATGTCAGCAGAGCAATCGGGCAGCCCTGATCGGCTATCTGCCGACCGGTTATCCCGATGTGCGCACCTCGCTCGACGCGATGAGAGCACTCGTCGAATGTGGTTGTGACCTTATCGAAGTCGGGGTGCCGTATTCGGATCCGGGCATGGACGGCCCCACCATCGCGACGGCTTCCGAGGCCGCACTGCGCGGCGGTGTGCGAGTTCGGGACACGTTGGCGGCGGTCGAGGCGATCAGTGCCGCCGGTGGCCGTGCGGTGGTGATGACCTACTGGAACCCCGTGCTGCGCTACGGGGTTGATGCGTTCGCGCGGGACTTGGCCGCGGCCGGTGGACAGGGGCTTATCACGCCTGACCTCATTCCTGATGAGGCGGACCAGTGGCTGGCGGCGTCCGATGAGTACGGATTGGATCGCATCTTTTTGGTGGCGCCGTCGTCGACGCCGCAGCGGTTGGCGGCGACAATTGAGGCGTCGCGCGGATTCGTCTACGCGGCGTCGACGATGGGTGTGACCGGAGCGCGCGATGTGGTGTCGCGGGCCGCACCCGAACTGGTGCGCAGAGTGAGGTCAGTGTCTGACATTCCGGTCGGGGTGGGCCTGGGTGTGCGGTCACGACAACAGGCCGCCGAGATAGCCAGCTACGCCGACGGGGTCATCGTCGGGTCAGCGCTCGTGTCTGCGTTAGCCGATGGCTTGTCAGCGTTGCGCGCATTGACCGGTGAGCTGGTTGCCGGTGTGCGCCAAAGGGATTCGGCATTATGACGACTACGGTTCTCGCCTATTTCCCCAGCCCGCCACGCGGGGTCTGGCACCTGGGTCCGATCCCGATCCGCGCTTACGCGCTGTTCATCATCCTCGGCATTGTCGTTGCCCTGCTGATCGGTGACCGCCGCTGGGAGGAGCGAGGCGGCGAGCGTGGCGTGATCTACGACGTCGCGCTGTGGGCCGTGCCCTTCGGGCTGATCGGCGGCCGGCTCTATCACCTGATCACCGACTGGCGGACGTACTTCGGTGGCGGTGGAGCGGGATGGGGCGCGGCACTGCGCATCTGGGACGGTGGCTTGGGTATCTGGGGCGCGGTTGCGCTCGGCGGGGTGGGGGCGTGGATTGCTTGCCGTCGCCGCGGCATTCCGCTGCCGGCCTTCGCTGACGCGGTGGCTCCGGGCATCGTGCTGGCGCAGGCGATCGGCCGCCTCGGGAACTACTTCAACCAGGAGCTCTTCGGTCGCGAGACCACACTGCCGTGGGGCATGGAGGTGTTCTACCGGCGCGACCCGGCCGGATTCGTCGACGTGCATTCGCTCGACGGCGTGTCGACGGGCCAGCTGGCGATGGTGGTGCAGCCCACGTTCCTCTACGAAATGCTCTGGAACATCCTCATCTTCGCTGCACTGATCTATCTGGATCGGCGGTTCACGATCGGCCACGGCCGGCTGTTTGCGCTCTATGTAGCCGGCTACTGCGTCGGCCGGTTCTGCATCGAGCTGTTGCGGGACGACCCGGCCACCCATATCGCCGGGATCCGAGTCAACTTGTTCACATCGACATTTGTGTTCGTCGGCGCGGTGGTCTACATCATGCTGGCGCCCAGGGGACGTGAAGATCCCGCGACGCTCGGCGGCACCGCTGGTCGCGCCGAGGAAGCACCGGCGCCCGAGCCGGCCACCGCACTTGCCGCTGTTGCTTCGGCCACAGGTGCCGGTGACGCGGCAACGCTCAGCGG
>NZ_CAXUCH010000226.1:0-6817 GCF_964249325.1 uncultured Mycobacterium sp.
GCGCGGGTGCCGCCCGAGATCCGGGTGCCGCACGGGCGGCCGGCTACCCGGGTGCTCGACGCGCCGCTGCCACCGCCGAGCTACGCGCCGCCACCCACGCCGACCTACGCCCCGCTCATCACCACCACGCCGGAGACCAGGCGGGCGCGCAAACTGTGGGCAGCCGGCGCGGTTCTCGCCGCCCTCGTGCTCGCGGTGATCCTCCTCGCGCTTGACCCGCCATTTTCGTCGCCGCCGACACCAGTAATCGGCGTAACCAGTACGACGACGCCGATTCCGACCGCAACCACCACCACGACGACGCCGTCAACAACGACGCCTGCCCCAGAGCTGCCACCGCCGCCGCGCCATCCCGGAAAGGGCAAGGGCAAAGGTCAGGGCGACTGAGTCCGCTTGCATGCTTTGCAAGCGGCCCGGATAGCCATCGTCGGTGGGCCGTCGACCGCTCACCAAGGTGTAGGGACAGCTCCGACACCTCGGCCGGATCTGGCACCAATTTCTACAACGGCGTCACCACCGATCTCATATCGTCACTTCGTGAGGCGTCGAACGCTGCTGAAGCTACCGCCGGCCCTCGCGGCGGCCCTTACGCTCACCCGGGTCCCTCATGCCGGCGCAGAGCAAAGCCGATGGTCACCTGACCGGGCCAACCGCTGGTACCAAGCGCAAGGTTGGCGTGTCGGCGCCAACTACATCACCTCTAACGCCATCAACCAGCTCGAGATGTTTCAGGCCGACACCTTCGACCCGCGGCGCATCGACACCGAGCTCGGCTGGGCGCAGCTGCACGGGCTCAACGCTGTGCGGGTCTTCCTCCACGATCAGCTCTGGGCCCAAGACCAACGCGGCTTCCAAAGACGTCTCGCGCAGTTTGTCACGATCGCGGCGCGCCACCGGATCAAACCACTCTTCGTCTTGTTCGACTCATGTTGGGATCCGTTCCCCAAGCTGGGCCGGCAGCGCGCACCGAAGCCGGGGGTCCACAACTCCGGTTGGGTGCAAAGCCCAGGCGCGGAACACCTCGATGACCTCGATTACCGCCGCACTCTGCTCAACTATGTCACGGGAGTGTTGAACCAATTCCGTACGGACAATCGCGTTTTAGGTTGGGACCTGTGGAATGAGCCCGACAATCCCGCGCGCGCGTATCGCAAGGTCGAGAGGAAAGACAAGCAGGAGCGTGTCGCCGACCTGCTATCGCTGGCGTTCGGGTGGGCGCGTTCGGTTGATCCATCTCAGCCGTTAACGAGTGGCGTGTGGACCGGCGAGTGGGGAGATCCTCAGCGCCGCAGCGAAATCGCTGACATTCAACTGGACAACTCCGACGTCGTCACCTTCCACTGCTATGGCGAACCAGCGGCCTTCGAGGCACGGATCGCTGAACTATCCCCATTGGGGCGGCCGATCCTCTGCACCGAGTACCTGGCTCGCACGCTCGGCAGTACCGTTGACGGGGTTCTGCCAATTGCCAAGCGGCACAACGTTGCTGCGATCAACTGGGGTTTGGTCGCCGGGAAGACCCAGACATACTTTCCATGGGACTCCTGGGATCACCCGTACACGACAGTTCCGAAGACCTGGTTTCAAGACCTGGTCCAAGCTGACGGACGGCCCTACCGGGACACCGAAATCCAGACGATTAGCAAGCTGAGCAGGCTCTAATGTCAGCCGATGAACGCCCAGATGCCGTCAGCCGCCGCCATCTGCTCAGGCTGGCCAGCGGCATCGGTTGGGCGTCAGTGGTCAGCGCCTGCTCAAGTCGGGCAGGAATGGACTCTGTCTCGCCGTCTGCGAGTGCCCTTAGGCAAGCCTCGACTCCGAATCCTGCTGCAGCGTCGGCAACCGGCGGTGACCAGCCGAAAAGTCCACCGCTGGGTCCCACAACGTCACCCCCATCCGCCCCGAGTACTACCTCGGCTCGGTTGCTATGCCGAGATGCGTGGGGCGCGCGACCTGCCCGCCCTGGGGGCAGGCGTCACTCCATCACCCGGATGACTCTGCACCACGAGGCCGTGGTCCTCGGCCAAAACCTTAGCGCCCCAAGCCACTTGCGTCAGGACCAGCGATACCACCAAGACCAGCTGGGCTGGATCGACATTGCCTATCACGCCGGCGTCGACCGCAACGGCAACATCTACGAGCTGCGGAGCACCGAAATTGCCGGCGACACGGCGACGGATTACGACACCACAGGCCATTTCCTAGTCCTCTGCGAAGGAGACTTCGATCAAGAGGTGGTGTCGGAGGCCCAGCTTCAGGGAGCCGCTCTCGCGTTCGCATGGGCCGCGCAGACGTTTGGCATCGAGACCGACACATTGGCCGGCCATCGGGACCTAGCCAAGACTTCTTGTCCAGGTGCGAACCTCTATGCCCATCTCTCCTCGGGTGACCTCAAGCGCCGCATTGACGATCTGCTTGCCGCTGGCGGGGTAGATCTCCAGCGCTTTTGCGGACCCGACGCTGCCGCAAGAGTCGCGGCTATCGAGGCCGGCAATTAACCATTCGCGTACGCGGGCGGGCGCCCCTCAATAGGACCGCTACCGCGCAGCGCTACCACGCAGGAACTCAAGCGGCTCAACTAATCTCGGCCCCCAGCCGCCTAACGCGCCGAGGAACACGCGACGGGCCAGGAAGCTCTTCCGGATGCGGCGCGCAGTCATCAACACAAGCAGGCTAATCGCGAGCCTGCCCAGCGCCACCCGACTTGTTCGCTTCTTCCAAGTCGAAGGAGTCGAGCCGGCGCGCCGACCAAAGTAATAGCCGATGCACAGTGCTGCCATCAGCGCGGAGATCACCCCAAGCGGTGTCATGAGACGAGCGTCCTTTGTTGCTGTCGCAGGAAAGTCACGTGCAAGACACACCTTGGCCTTCAAATGAGAGGCGCACCGCGGGATAAGCGATAGGGCGCGGTAGCTGGCCGAGTTCAGCCGCCAGGCGGCACGCCGCGTCAGCGGCCGCGAAACCGAGGCTGCCTCTTCTCCACGAACGCCTGCGCCGCTTCCCGGTGATCTTCTGTCAGCCCCGTATGGATATGGTGGGTGACCTCGAGGTCCATGCATTCCTCGAGGTTGCCGTGGACCGCCCGGTTGAGGTTCTCTTTCATGTAGCGGTAGGCGATCGACGGGCCCTTGGCCAACTGTCGGGCCCGGTCCATCACCTCTTTCTCGAGCTCACCGGCCGGGAAAACGGCGTTGACCAAACCCAGCTTCTCGGCCTGATCGGCCGTGAGCCGCTCCGAAAAGTAGTACAGCTCCTTGGCCTTCGCCGGGCCGACCAGTCTGGTCAAGAACCAGGTTCCGCCGTAGTCGCCGGCGAAGGCAACGCGAGCGAAAGCGGTGGTAACGATGGCGGTGTCGGCCGCATACCTGAGATCGCAGGCCAAGGCGAGCGCCAGGCCAGCACCGGCAGCCGGTCCGGGAATGTGCGCGATGGTCGGTTTCGGCATCCGCCACAGCTTCCCGCTGGTGGCCTGCTGGTTCAGACGCTGCCGGTGAATCGCCACGTCGATCGGCACCGACGGCTCGCCTGACGATCCCCGGTCGGCCATGGCCTTCACATCGCCACCGGCCGAGAAGGCGCCGCCTGCTCCGGTCAGCACCACGCACCCAACCTCATCGCTGAGTTCGACCTGGGCCAGGATGCGTCCCAGCGCCTCGAGCATGTCGTTCGAGAAGGCGTTACGCCTCGACGGCCGATTCATGGTGATCACAGCGACGCCGTCAGCCACCTCAGCCAAGAGATCTTCGGTGCCGGTGTCGAGGGCCGTCATGGCGCACGCACTACGAACCGCACGCCGCCGATCTCGGCGAGCGGCCCGTCACCACTTGGCAGGCCCGGCAAGCCGGGCGTCAACCAGAGTTCGGTAATGCCTTCGGCCCGGCCGTCGACCGCCGAGACGAACCTCAAGGATTGGCCGGCCGCGTCCAGCCGGACCTGGGCTATTCCACCGTCCACCTCGGCGTCGAGACCAAGAACGCGGGCCCACCGCTGGGCCGCCACGGCCGGTTCTTTCACCTCGACCGTTATGCCGGCGATACCGCCCGGCGGGTGATCGGGCGCCGTTGCGGTCCATGCGGGTCCCGCCCATCGCCACGAGTTGGTCGGCGACGCCGAATCGAGGGAAACGATCGCCCCCGGAATGTCCTTGGGGTGCAAGTGGGTGCCGGCGATGTCGTCGAGCTCGATCTTCCAGACCACGCGTACTCCCAGATCGGTCACCCGACGGCGGGCCTCTTCGAGCGAAGGCATCTGGAATATGGCCATGTAGCCGCTGTCGGATCCGCGACGGGCGAGATAGCGCCCTGCAGTGGTGTCGGGTCGTACTGGACAGACCACCTCCACGAAGGTGTCGCCCACGGGGAACACGGCGTTGACGAGGCCGAACTCTCCGACCCCTGGATCGTGGAACGGATCCGGCCAGCGAAACGTCTCCTGGAGAGCGGTGGCGGTCTTCTCGCAGTCATGGGCGACCAGCGCCACCTGGCGTAGACGAGGACCGGGCAATGGGTCTGGCATAAGCACTCTCCCACGGCAGCGACGTACGACCACCGTACCTGGGGTCGAATTGAACGGGCCCCTCCTACCAGCACCGGCCAAATGAAAAAGGGCCGCATCCCTGCGGCCCTTTTGGTGGAGCTGCCGGGAATCGAACCCGGGTCCTACGGCATTCCCTCAAGGCTTCTCCGTGCGCAGTTCGCTATGCCCTTACTCGGATCTCCCGGTCTCGCGAACTAGCCGGGACGGCGATCCCAGTCGCTGTGTGGTGTCCCGACGGGTCCCGCGACCGAACCCATCGGTTGATCCCTCTAGCTGACGCCAGGATCCGGGTCGAGGGAGCTCCCGGTCTGACGGACTAGCTGTCGCTTAGGCAGCGAGAGCGTAGTCGCGCTGATGTGAATCGGCGCTTATTGAGTTGCAACGACGCTTACGGTGGTCTCTTGCCTGCACCGGCACGCTTCCCTTGATTCGATGCGCGAAGTCGAAACCGTTCAGCCCCATGTCTTCGTGCATCCCCGCCGACTTTCGGCAGGACAAGCAAGTCTACCGCCGCTGTAATGAGTGGCCCAGCCAATTTCTTCCCGCCGACAGTGCAACCAGCGACGCGACGCGCCGTGGCAGCGTCGTCAGATTCACACTCGGCGGCTCAGATCACGTAATTCAAGTGCTCGATGATGCGCGTGCCGACATCATGGTCACCGCCAAGCTCGACGCCATCTGTGCTGTCGGTACGCCCACCGGCCAACCGGGTGAATAGCAACCCATCCAGCCGGATCGTTGCCGTGGGCTCCCTCCCGCCGAAGTCCTCGACAAGCTGGCCTCGCCCATTCACGGCGACGCGGATTGTGCGCGCCAGCGGACCGGTCAGGTCGATCAGGATCCGCGACCCCTCCGGGGCCTGGCCCAGTTTCCCGACGACGTATCCCATGCTTGTCGTCATCTCGTCAAGCGCCAGGCGCGGCGCCGGCCCGCGAAGGTCGTTTTCGGATGCCGGCCGGACCAGCGCATCGCGGATGTCCTGCTCATGCATCCAGCAGTCGAACACTCGGATCCTCATAAACCGCCCGTAGGTGTCCGGGCCCCCTGGTGTTTGAGTCACCGCGTTCCAGTCGTCGTCGGACATGTCCGAGAGCATCGTGCGGCGATCGTTGGTCACTGCCACGAACCGCTTCCGCAGGTCAGCGCCGGACTCACCGCTGAGGTGACGCACCCAGCGCTCGTTCATCGCGCCGAAGTCGTTGCGGACGTGCTCTAGAGCGGAGACGTCGATGTCGGCGTCGGGCGTCGGAATACCCAGCAGGGTCGACTCGGTGCCGATCAAGTGCGATACCACGGCACGGACAGTCCAGCCGGGCAGCGGCGTCGGCGCGTCCCACCCTGACTCGGGCAGCCCGTCCACTAGTCGGTCGATGGCGTCCCACGCGCCGACGAGACCGGACAGCACGTCAGACTTGTCGAGTTGGGTGACAGGACGAGAAGGGCTGGTCACCAGCTGATGCTAGACCCGTCACCCCGTGGCGATCATGGTTACCGCCAGCAGCGCAAGCACCAAGCCCACGGCCTGCGGGCGGGTCAGCCGCTCGCCCAGCATGGTGATCGCCAAGACGACGGTGGCCGCTGGGTACAGCGAGATCACGACGCTGGCCAGTGACAGCAGCGCCGCATGCAGCGCGAGGATCATGGCGACGTTGGCGCTGGCATCCAGCACGGCCACCGTCAACGCCAACCGCAGCGGCGGCCCGGACGGAACCCGCAGGTTGCCGGTGACCGCGGCCACGGTGAGCACTAGTGCGGTAGCCGCCGCCCGCGCGAACAGCAGCGGCCACAACCGGGCTTCGACCGGCGCCTGATGGATGAGCACAAAGTTCAACCCGAAACCCGCGCCGGAGCCAATCGTCAGCCACGCCACCGTCATGGTGAACCGGTGGGGCCTGCCGTCCCGGTCGGACGCGTTGCGGCCCAGCAGCACCACGGCGACCAGCGCCAGCACAATGCCAACCGCGGGCAGCACGCCGGGCCGGTCCCCCATGGCGATGCCAACCAGCACCGGTACGCCGGCCGTCAGCATCGCGGCCACCGGGGATACCACCGAGATGGGCCCGGCGCCCAGCGCCGCGTATAGCCACCACACACCGCATGCCTGGCTGAGCCCGCCCAGCGAACCCCACAGCAGCGCCCCGCCGGAAATCTGGCCGCCGACGATTGCCGCAATCGCGCCCAAAAGCACCATGGCGACCGGGTAGGACACCAGCACCACCCGCAAGGCGGCCACCCGCCGCGAGGCGACGCCGCCGACGAAGTCGCTGACCCCGTATCCGAT
>NZ_CAXUCH010000227.1:0-3941 GCF_964249325.1 uncultured Mycobacterium sp.
AAGATCTCCCATACCGAGACGTCGAAGGCATAGGAATGCCACTGAGACCACACCTGTCGCGGCGCGAGCTCGCCATCCACGGACTCCAGCAGCTGGATCACGTTCTGGTGGGTGATGGCTACGCCCTTGGGGACCCCGGTGGTGCCCGAGGTGTAGATCAGGTAGGCGATGTCATCGGGGGCCGGCGCCGGCGGGGCCGTGCTGGGTTGGACATCAACGCGGGGATCGTCGACATCGATCACCAGCAGGTCCTGGCCATCTAGACGCGAGAGTAGACCGGTTGTGGTGATCGCCGCGACGGGCGCGGCATCATCGAGCACGAATTCGATGCGGGCCGCCGGGTGAGCTGGGTCGATCGGCAGATACGCCGCCCCGGTTTTCAGCACCGCCAGGATGGCCGCGATCGCCTCAGCAGAACGAGGAAACAGCAGCGCCACACACTGGCCCGGGCCGGCACCATGGGCGGCCAGCAGGTGCGCCAAGCGGTTGGCCGCCTCATCGAGCTGCCGATAGGTCCACGACACCTCGCCGCATGTCAGTGCCACCGCCTCGGGTGCGCGGGCCACCTGGGCGCCAAATAGCACTGGAATTGACGCCGGCCCGCTCACGGGCTGGGTCAACACTGCCCGGTTAGCCCACCCATCGAGACGGTCAAGCTCGTCCTCACCGAGCAGATCCACCGTCGACAAGGACCGCCCGGGATCGGCCGCCATCGCCGCCAACACCCGCTGCAATCGCCGCGCTAAATCGGAGACGTCAAAGTTGGACAGCGGCTGCCCAGCACCTGTTGTGGTCAAAGAGAGCTGGCCATCGGCGCTCAAAAAGAACAAGCCAAAGTGGCCCACGCGGCCAAAACCGGTAACCACCCCTGACGCCGCTGCATCGGCAAAAGGCAGCGCAGTTATCGACGGGACGAAGTTGACACCCACCCTTTGGGCTGCTCGCCTCGGACCTCTGGGGCGGGCCTTGCGCTCAAGAACGTGTACCGGGAACCGTTGATGCTGCAGCGCCTCGCGTATCCGGGTGTCAACATGCGCACAAAAAGCGTCAACCGTAGCTTCCGGCGAAACCGTCAACACCAGCGGAACAACCCCGGATACCATCCCGAGAAACGTGGCTGACTCCGGACTTGTTCGCCTACTGACAAAGAAATCGAGCACCACCTCTGAACCCGCGGCGCACCACCGTCGCACCAATAGCGCGCACGCCGCAGTGATCACCGATGACCGACGCATTTTCAATAGGTCAGCCAACTCGTGGGTCTGATCAACGATCGAAGGGTCTAATCGAATCGGGTCGGAAACTGACAACGAATCATGCCCGCCCGCTGATTGCGGCGGACCATAGGATGGCTCGTTTTCGGCCGGTAGGTTCGCACTCCAATACGCTAAATCGTCGGAGTAATCCTCAGACGCCTCGTATTCTGCCTCCCAGGCAACTAACTTTTGCAGCGAGCCAAAGAATGCGGGCGCCACGGCTGTGCCAGAAACCAGCGCAGAATAAACCACAGCGACTCGGTTGGCAAAAAGCACTGTGCCGAATCCGTCGGTGACCAAATGATGGAAGCACAATAACCAATAGAATTCGTCGGGCCGCGTCTGAAATAACGCAAACTTAAATAGTGGCCCGCCGGACGGCATGGGCGTACGCCGGATCAATTCTGCTAGCCGGTAGGCCTCCCGCACAGGGTTCGGTGAGTGCCGGAGGTCATACACGGGAAGCTCGACGTGCGGATCGTCAATCACCTGTTGGAAGACTTGGCCGTCCACCTCGAAAAACGCGGCCCTGACCGGTTCCGCCTCTGCCACCACCTGCCGGATCGCTTGTTCCAGGACATCAGGTGCTACCGCGCCCTCGATTATGTCGAATGTGGTGATGTGCCACTCGGGATCAAAGTGACCCGTTTCTTGGGCAAGCCAAATATCGAGCTGTCCGCGCGTTAGCGGAAGTGCCCTGTGATGAAGCTCCATCGGACTCCCCGAACCAGACCGTTACCTGGCAAAAGCCCGGTGTTGCGCCAGCCTCTCGCGAAGGTTCTTCGGTCGTATATCGGTCCAATCCTGATCGATGTCACACAGACACGCAGCGCCGTTCGCTTCGCGGTAACCCACCTGCCAGCCGGCTGTAAAGTCGGCGACGGTCGGCCGTAGGGCGTGTTGCTCCTCGTCGTTGAGCAAGACCAAGTAACTCCCGTTCTCATCATCCAGCGGATCGATGCTCACCCGGTGTCCCGGCAGTCTTATCGACACGAGCGCAATAGTCCCATATTGTACGGTCGCGCAATAGGGTCGGTCCGGGCTTTTGATGGATCCCTGATGTGACCCATCGCACAACGCAAGTGAGCTGCGTCGGTTCCGGCCGGTAAACTTCCGGACCGCTGACCTGCAGCGATGGGCTGCGTCTTCCAGGGCCGAGCGAACGCCGCCTCAATGCCGTCGCTACAGGCGCGACTTCGATGTGTCACCGGAGAATTGATGCCGGAGATGTCGTCGCCAAGCTGGGCAGCTCGATCGTGGCGTCAACGAGGCGACCAACTCGTTGTTCTCAACCAGACCAGGTTCTGGCGCCGGGTGGGACACGCCCTATCACAATCGGTACTACACCGACGGATCGGACTAACAGGGGTGACTACCGGTGCGACCAAGCTGGCCTAGGCCGGTGATCTCCAGACTAACCGACTTCCGTTGCCCAGCTGCACCAAGCATGAAAAGGATATCGCCTATCGGCGCGCCCAACCAAAACCGCCAAAATGGCCGCTGAAAAAATGCCCAGGTGAAGCGACCGTCCCCTAGGAGCCATCCTGTGATCCAGAGGAGGTAATACACTACGCGTTTCCACCGCGTAACAACCATCTCTGCATTCATCTCCATGATTTCAAGGCCCCAAGCCCGGTATCGCCATTCTAGCTCGTAGCGGCTCTGAAATTCATAGAATGCTCGCATCTCGCCACTAGTGACCAGATACTCATCAAAGACAAGGATGGATCCTTCGATAAATCGATCCTTGCAGGTTTCCAATGCATGCACGCAGCTCTCATATGTATCCAAATCCATGTGGAAGAGCCTGATCGGGGCGCCTGGCCGGTCGGTCAGGAATGGCCCCAACGTGTCATAGGTGGTGCCCTTGCTGAACTGCACTTTGCGACCGAGCGTCGCGGGCAAGCCATCCTCCAAGGTCACACCGGTATCCCGCATAAGATGTTGTTCGAGCACTCCGGATAGTGAAAAAGCTCCACGCTCGACGACCCGGTCTTCAAGCTGCCAATCTTCAACAAGGCCCGAAAAAGTATCGAACCCATATACCATGCGGTCGCAAGCATCCGACATGAGCCTTGTCGACCAGCCGATCCAGACACCTAGGTCGAGAAGTAATTCCTCAGAATTCTCACCGCGGGGTTCCAACAGGCGCGATGCTTCCCACAATAAAGTGTGACCACGAACCTTGCGTCGACGCAGATCAGAAAGCGTGCGGATAATAAACGCACGATATGCGTCGTCATAAACCCGAATGTCCCGCGTATATAAATTCGGAACGTAGCGGTCGCGATCCCGATAAGCAAAGCGTGCACATACCAGCAAAAGCAAGACAACGCCAATCGCGACCAAGAGGATGGGCAGGAAGTAACACACGGCAGCCACGACAAGCGCGATGCCGATGAGAAGCCCTTTCCAGAAGCGATGAAGATTCGTCCGATCCACCGTGCGCCTATCGACGACTACAGCCACCAATCACCTCCAGATTCCCGCACAGCCTAGGCTCTACTGGCTGCGCAGCGCGGTCAAACCACGCCGACCTTGACCGCGGCGAAGGGGCAATGTGCGGCGACGCTTTGCAGACAATGGTTTTCGTGTCGCCGACGCGGGTGAACATGATGGCGGCAGAGTCGTGGATATGATCAGCGCTGGCCCCACTCGCGGCAACGGGTGGCGGTCGCCTGCTTG
>NZ_CAXUCH010000227.1:3951-6773 GCF_964249325.1 uncultured Mycobacterium sp.
CTCCACCGAGGAACCGGAGGCTTCGGCTGTTGGCAGCATCCGTGCTCATCACTGGTGGGGCGGGATTTATTGGATCCGCGCTCTCGCGCCGTCTCGTCGAAGCCGGTTACGACGTCGCGGTGATGGACGTCCTGCACCCGCAAGTGCACGCCGGAGGTGCGGCGATCCGCCTGCCGGCATCAGTGCGGTTGTTCACCGCCGATGTCACGCATGGCCCTGACTGGGATGCGGTGCTTCGGTTGTTCCAACCATCGCAGGTTGTGCATTTGGCCGCCGAGACTGGAACGGCGCAGTCGCTCACCGAGGCCACGCGTCACGCCTCGGTGAACGTGGTGGGCACTGCCCAACTTCTCGATGCCCTGAGTCGTTCAGCACTCGTACCCGACCAGTTCGTCCTGGCGTCGTCACGGGCCGTCTATGGTGAGGGCGCGTGGCGATGCGGCAACGACATCTTCTATCCGGGGCCACGCAGCCACGCTCAGCTGGTAGCTGGTATCTGGGATCCTCAGGGGCCCAGCGGGGAACCCGCCGTTCCGGTTGCCAGTTGCGCAAGCCGAACCGAGCCCCGGCCCACCAACATTTACGCCGCCACTAAGCTTGCCCAGGAGCACATGTTGGCGGCCTGGACCGCTGCGCATGACACCAATTTCAGTGTGCTGCGTCTGCAGAATGTCTACGGGCCGGGTCAGTCGCTGACCAATCCGTACACCGGAATCGTCAGTCTGTTTGCGCGGTTGGCGTGCGAGCAACGCCCGGCGGAGGTCTACGAAGACGGTCGGATCGTGCGCGATTTCGTCTTTATCGATGACGTCGTCGACGCGCTGGCCACCACGGTGCAAAAGCCTGCCGCCGGGCCACGTTGCCTGGATATCGGGTCGGGCGCGGCGACGACCATCCATGAGCTGGCTCGAACGATCGCCGCTATCTGCGACGCCCCTGAACCGATCGTCGTGGGTAAATTCCGCGACGGTGACGTACGCGCCGCGAGTTGCACCGTCGAGCTGGCCCAGAAGGAACTCGACTGGCGTCCGAAATGGTCACTCGACGACGGTCTACACGCACTGCTCGAATGGATGGACAATCAGCCCGAATTGCCTTCCGCCGCGAGCAGTCACACCCCTGTACCAAACGGTGCGGTAGTAGAGCATGACGAGTGCCCTTAACGGCCCATAGATTTGGCCGGCGCCGATCAGCCCGACGCCCCGCCGTGCCGAATCACTCGACTTTCCCCGAGAGAGCGAATATTTCGACAAGATCGGCCGTGGCCGTAAGGCTTTCGGCGGGCTTGGTCATCTTGCTCGCCAGCTCGCGGGCCCGCGCGACACATTCCGGGGCGAGGATGGTACGCAGGTCGGCGACCAGCGATTCCCGGGTCGTGGCCGCAAAGCGCCGGGCGGTGCCCACCTTCAGCCGCTTGACCCGATCTCCCCAGTACAGCTGGGCGATGTCCATCCAAAGGATCAGCGTGGGGCGTCCGGCGCGCAGGCCCGCGGCCAGGGTGCCCGCACCACCGTGGTGCACGACCGCGCGGCAGGCCGGAAAGACCTGCGCGAAATTCACCGCGCGCACCACCTTGACGTGCGGGAAATGGGGGACGGCGCTGAAGTCACTTTGGCCGGCGCACACCAACGCGCGCTCCCCTAAATCCGCACAGGCCGCGCTGATCATGGCTAGCGTGTCGGCAGCAGATTCGACCAGCATGCTGCCAAAGCCGAAGTAAATCGGCGGTGTTCCCGCGGCAATCCAGGAGGCGACCTCGTCATCGGCATCTGTTGGCAACTCCATCGTGAGCGCGCCAACAAAGGGCCGTTGGCCGTCGAATTTCGCCCATTCGGCTGCCAGGCCGGGGAAGAGAACCTCGTCGTAGGCCTGAATTTCCAGCGATCCGCGTTCGGTAATCCGTCGCGACGAGCGGCATGTTGCCTTCGGCAGACCGAGTTGACGGCGCTGCTCGTCCTCCATCTTCTTTGCCATGCGCCAAGCCCGCCACTCTTCCGCAGTCGTTGCCAAGCGGCCCAGCGGCGACGGCAGGAATGGCAGGACCTGGCCGATGGCCCGCAGCGGGAACCAATGCAATGTGGCCAACGGGATGTCGTAATGCTCGGCAACGTTGGCAGCCGGATCCTCGAAAACCTGGCCGGTAAATAGCAGATCGGCCCCGTCCGCCAGCGACGTGAGAGTGGTGCTTATGTCCTTCCAGCACTGAGTAATCAGGTCCCAAAATGCGCGATACGACGTGATCAGATGGTGGACCCTCCAGGGGCTGCGGAATAAACACGCCGCGAAGGTGCCGTGCGCTTCCAGAATGGACCGGTTATCAAGCCCATAGGCGACCGCCACAAGCCCGGCCGACTCGGCGAAGCCAACCAGTTCAGGTGGGACGGCCACCCGAACTTCATGCCCGCGGCGAACGAGTTCACGACCGACAGCGACGGCAGGCTCGATATCGCCACGACTTCCCCAGCTTGCCAGCACAAATTTCATCGCGGAGATCCTCGCCCCTCCCCTACCGTGCATGTTCCGCAACTGAAATGAGTAGCCTCGCGCGCCAAGGCTAAGCCGCATAACAGCATAACCCGATAGCGCGCACTGTGGTACAGAGATCCAAGACGATTTAGGCGCGTGATGCTGTTTTCTTCACGGCGATTTAGCTGACGCATGGCAAATCGCGGTATATCGCAGGCGTCGCGCGGTGGTTCAGCAGCTGGCCGCGTAGCTGAATGCTCAGCTCATCGGGCTGATGGGCCCACCACACCTGGGCCGCGTTGCTGTTGACCGGCACTCAGGGTGAGCATGATGGCGGCGTTGATGGTGAGGATGTG
>NZ_CAXUCH010000228.1:0-6772 GCF_964249325.1 uncultured Mycobacterium sp.
ACAACATCCAAAACCACAAACCTTAACCGCCAACTATGCGGAAAACGGGCCTAGGAGTGGTCGAGGTCGCCTTTCGCATCTCCGGCTACCACTCCTTCAGCGAACTCTACTCCCACAACGCCTATGGCTACTTGAAGGCCGATGAGGTGCTCGGACGGTCGTATACGCCGGGAGCGACGGGTGTGTTCGACGGGCCGCACCCATTTCCGATTACCTTCCGTAGCGAGTTCCGGATCAACTCGCTCGGTCTGCGCGGCCCCGAGGTGACCGACATTGCACCCGAAGGGCTGCGGGTGCTTGTGCTGGGCGACTCCGTGACCAGCGGGTTGGAGGTAGCGGAGAACGAGACGTACTCTGCGGTGGCTGCCCATCTGCTCTCCAGGCGACTCGGCGTGCAGGTGCAGGTGATCAACGCAGGCGTACGCGGCTATGGCACCGACCAGGAGTGGCTCTTCTATCGGGAGCGGCTGAAGCGGCTGCATCCGGACGTCGTCGTCGACCACACCATCGACAATGACCCCGCCGACAACATCACCCTGCATCAGATGCGCCGGATATTCGGCAAGCCGGCTTTTGTCTTGGGTGCCGGCAACACGCTGCACCTGATCGCGCAGCCGGTACCCGACTATCCCCTTTGCTCGGAGTACTGGGCCATCGACGGCGCCGTCTACCGGATCGACGGCGTCGGGGCCCGGTTGATGTGCTGGCTGCAGATGCACCTCGTCAACCACTCCGCGTTCTTCAGCTTCGTCACCGACCGTCTGCAGCGGAACCCTGCCCTGGTGCAAGCTACGACCAGGCGTTGCAGCGCGCGGCGGACTCTCCGCCGCCGCCTGCGGCGCCTCCCCGAGATACCGCAAACGCGGCCGCACTGCCGGCAGCCGCACCACCCCCGCCAATGGACTATGCGTATCGGCTGACCTCGGTGCTGATCACCCAGATGGCCGACGACGTACGGCATGACGGGGGCCGCTTTGTGCTGATGGGGAAGGATGTCGATCTGCAGAAGCTCGACATGCCCGCTTTCAAACAGCGCGGCATCCCACTCGTTCGCATCGACCCAGCCTTCAGCCCGAACACCCTGATCGCGAACGACGGGCACCCTAAGGCCTTGGGGCATCGCCGGATCGGTGAGCTGCTCACCTATCAGCTCGAGCAACCGTTGCGGGAGGTAATTGCCTCGCGATGACCGCCATCCTCGGGATCTCCGCCTTCTACCACGACGCCGCTGCCGCGCTGGTAATCGACGGAGACGTCGTGGCCGCAGCCCAAGAGGAGCGGTTCAGCCGCCGCAAGCACGATCCGTCCTTCCCCCGCCACGCCGTCGCCTATTGCCTCGAGGAGGCCGGGCTGGCGACCAACGACCTCGACTATGTGGTCTTCTACGAGCCGCTGCTTACCTTCGACCGGCTGCTGGAGACCTACGTGTCGTTCGCGCCGCGGGGTTTCCGGTCGTTCGTCCGGGCCATGCCGCTGTGGTTCACCGAGAAGCTGCACCTACCGCGGGAGATCCACCGCCAACTTCGCGGCGGCTACCGGCGGCGGGTGGCGTTTGTCGAACACCACGAGTCGCACGCGCCAGCGCGTTCTTCCCGTCCCCGTTCGACGAAGCCGCCATCCTCACGTTCGACGGTGTCGGCGGGTGGGCGACGGCGACCATGGGTACCGGCCGCGGGAGCCGGATGGAGTTGCACGCGGAGCTGCGCTTCCCGCACTCGTTGGGCCTGCTCTACTCGGCCTTCACCTATTTCACCGGGTTTAAGGTGAACTCCGGCGACTACAAGTTGATGGGCCTGGCCCCCTACGGCCAGCCGATCTACGTCGAGAAGATCCTCGACAATTTGGTGGATCTCCGCGACGACGGGTCATTCCGGATCGATCTGCGCTACTTCGACTACTTCACCGGGCTGAAGATGACGTCGAAGCGCTTCGACCAGCTCTTCGATGGCCCTCCACGGGCATCCGAGTCGCCCGTCACCCAACGCGAGATGGACCTCGCCGCGTCGATCCAGCAGGTCACCGAGGAGATCGTGGTCCGCGCGGCCCGCCAGCTTCAGGCCACGACGCAGATGACCAACCTGTGCATGGCCGGCGGCGTCGCGCTCAACTGCGTGGCCAGCAGCCGCATCCTGCGCGACACTCCGTTCGAACGCATCTGGGTCCAGCCCGCCGCCGGGGACGCCGGCGGCTCGCTAGGTGCGGCATTGTTCCTCTGGCATCAGCTGCTCGACAACGGGCGCACCCCGCAGGGGCGAGACCGCCAACGGGGGTCTTTCCTCGGGCCGCGCTACGGCCGCGACGACGTGGTGGCCACCTTGGACCGCAACGGGGCAACCTATCGCCTGGTCGACGACGAAGTCGAACTGTGCGACCTGGTAGCCGGCCTGCTGGTCGACGGCAATGTTGTCGGCTGGTTTCACGGCCGCATGGAATTTGGGCCGCGCGCGCTCGGCGCGCGCAGCATCCTGGGTGACCCGCGCAGGCCCCGCATGCAGTCGGTGATGAACCAGAAGATCAAGTTCCGGGAGTCGTTCCGCCCGTTCGCCCCCGCAGTGCTGCTGGACCACGTCGATGACTGGTTTGAGCGTGCGGCCGGCGAGGAAAGCCCGTACATGTTATTGGTCGCGCCGGTGGCGGCCGCGCAGCGCACGCCCACGGCCACCGAAATGGTCCGGGGCCTCGACAAGCTGGGTGTGGTTCGCTCGACCATCCCCGCCGTCACCCACGTCGACCTGTCGGCGCGGCTACAGACTGTCGACGCCGAACGCCATGGCCGCTTCCATCTGCTGCTGCAGCGGTTCTAACAGCGCACCGGCTGTCCGGTGCTTGTCAATACCTCGTTCAACGTCCGGGGCGAGCCTATTATGTGCAGCCCTGACGACGCCTTCCGGTGTTTCATGGCGACCCGGATGGATGCGTTGGTGCTTGAGGACGCGGTCCTGCTCAAAGCCGAGCAGGGCGGCACCGCCCCGGTCGATCTGAAACGCTATCTGCGCGAGTTCTCCCTGGCCTGATATGAGGATCGACCATGACCCCGGGCGCCGCGAGCTGGCGGTGTTCGCCGCTGTGCTTCCCGTCACCTTCGCGCTGCTGGGACTCCTGGTCAGCCATCGCCTCGGTTTAGCCGGCCGCAACGGCGTGTGGCTGGCCGGCGCCGTGCTCACCGTGGCGTACTTATGCGCTTCCCCGATTGCGCCGGCCGATTTACGTTGGGATATCGGCGGCGGTCCACCCAATTGGTTGGTTGGTTTCCCATGCCATCTTGCTGGCCGTGTTCCTGTTGGTGGTAACCCCGGTGGCGCTGCTGCTGCGGGTGCTGGGACACGATCCGCTACAGCGTCGTTTCGACCCGTCGACCCCGTCGTACTGGGTGCCGCACCGTCCTGCCGGCGACGTGCGCCGGTACTTCCAACAATTTTAGGAGCTTCCCGTGCCCGACTCCGACTTCGAACGTGCCGCCTCCGAACGCTCGACCACCTTCATTGGCGAGTTCTGGCAGTTCCTTCGGCACAACAAGAAATGGTGGCTCGCCCCAATCGTCGCCACCCTCCTGCTTGTTGCGGTCCTGATCTTCTTAGCCGAGTCGAGCGGCGCTGGGTCTTTCATTTACACGTTGTTTTAAGCCGACGTTGACCCGAAGGCGCTCGTCCGGGGTGGGTCGATGAGTTTATCGATCTCGTGTCCATTCTGTGCGGCGACGGGGTTCGAATGCGTGCTGCCCGCGGCGGCGGCATCCAGCGGGTCACGCAGCCACGCCGACTGGCAGCGCGCGCCCGGAACCATTGTGCCGCCTGGCATCTGGGCCCGCAGGGGCGCCCGGTGCCGTAGTGGTGGATGTGCCGTTCATCCTGCGCAGGGCGCCCGCTAGTCTGGGCCGACCTTGGCCGCAATCGGGTGGGCGATGCTGAGGCCGGCATCACCCGGAGGGGTAGCGCACGCCATGATGTCGACCGCCACATTGTTGCGCACTGTCAGCGCCCGCTCACACCCCCAACCGTTGGCGCCCTGTTGAGTTTTCTGAAGGCTTAAGGTGCCGTTGTTGTTGGACACTGCACCCACCACCCACGAATGGGCCGGCTGTCCGTCGAGGGTGTGAATGTATTGGCGGTTGGAGCAGCCCACCCAAGACTGGGTGGAGGCATTAAAGAAGGCACCCGCATCGGCGGCGGTCGGAAACGCCACCACAGCCTGGACGACGAAATGGTCAAATTTCTCATCCGGTTCCTTCAGTTCCTCGTTGCGCGTGGCGGTGTAGCCGCTGCCGATGTACACCAACAGCTGCCCAGGACCGTAGGCGGGCAGGCAGGCCCTATCTGGGATGTGCGCGCTTTCGTCGAACATTTCGGAGTGCCCGGCCGCGACCGCCATGGCGGTGGCGCCCATGGCGGTGCTGACCTCAGCGGGGCTTAGCAGCAGCCCATCCAGCGCGGCCACCGCCATCGGAGCCGTCGCCGGGGGCGACGAGGTCCTGGAGGCGGCAGGCGCCGACGATTTCGGCGGGGTACCACCACAGGCGCCGCCCGCAAACACACACAACACAGCAAGGGTCAACGCAACGCGTCGCCGGCGCACGTGCCATCGACTCCGATCCCATGGGGGGCAAACCCGGCCAACGCCGGATGCGACCAGCCTAACGCCGCCCCACGATATCCGGTACAACGACAGCAAACGAGTTTTCGGTTTCTGGGTGCATTCCTGAGCGGGCCTCGCCCTGGCTAGTCGGCCCCGCGCCTGGTCAGCGTTTGCCGGCGTCCCGTCGGCCGGGGTTCTCGTCGGCGAGCGATACCGATCGCGAGGTGTGACGTCGCCGCCATGTTGGACCCGTCCCAGTCGCGGTAGCGTTCGTCGTGGGCTGGGTCTCGCAAGACGCGTAGAGCGGCAGGTAAATCTCGTCGGCCAAGCCGCACACGGCATCAGGTGAGCGGTTCTACACTGACGCATGCCTGCTATCAATCGGCGGACCGTGCTGGTAGGTGCTGCGACGGCTGAGGGCGCTGCCGCGGTGGGATTCGGCGGGCGTGAGTTCCTGCGCACGCCGGGTCCGAGCGAGTCGACGATGGCCGGCGGCAATAAACCTAACATCTTGGTACTGGTCGTCGACCAGATGCGTGCACCGCAGTGGTTTCCAGAACAACAGCATCTGAACGCCTTGCTGCCCAACCTCAGTCGGCTGCAAAGCAGCAGTGTTTATTTCCGGTCTCACTACACCGCGTCGAACAACTGCACCCCGTCGCGCAGCGTGATGACCACTGGTCTCTATTCGCATCAGACGGGTTGTTTGTTCACCGGCGACGGACCGAGCGAATCGAGCCTCGCGCCGCGATTCCCGACCTGGGGAACCATGCTGCGGGAGCAGGGCTACCAAACCTGGTGGTGGGGCAAGTGGCATCTAGGGCGGTCGGGTGACACGACACCTGAAGGCCTTGAGGCGCAAGGCTTTTCAGGAGGCACCTTTCCGTCGCCGAACGGCTCGCCCAACCAGGGACTGCAGAGGGATCCGGGCATTGTGGACCAATTTTGCAGCTGGTTCGACGACCATGCCGGCAACGGCCCCTGGTGTACGACCATCTCGCTGGTCAACCCGCACGACATCAACTGGTGGCCTAAAAATCCGTTGCCCGAGGAGATTCCGCATTGGTTCGACGCCGCGCCGGCCAACTTCGAAACACCGGACGACCTGCGGCGGCGGGGTAAGCCACAGGTACAGATCGACTACGTCAACTTCATGTCGCCGCTGCTGACCGGCTTGCTGCCATATTCGGGACCCGATTTGGCGAGCCAGTGGGCTCGCTGCCTGGACACGTACCTATGGCTGCAACAGCGGGTGGACGCCCAAATCGGCCGAGTGCTAGACAAACTGGCCTCACGGCCCGAGATTGACCGGAACACCGTCGTCGTCTTCACCTCCGATCACGGTGAATACGCCGGCTCACACGGGATGCGCGGCAAGGGCGCGGCTGCCTACGACGAAGCGATCAGGGTACCGCTCCACATTCGCGACCCGCACGGGCACCTCACGCCCAAACCCGGGGACACCCGCACTCAGCTCACCTCCAGCGTCGACGTGGCTCCACTGCTGTTGACTATCGGGTCTGGTGGAAACGGCTGGCGCGCCGAACCCCGGTACTCTTACTTGGCCTGCCGTGCGGATCTGTCAGGAATCGCGAGAAGCGCTGTGGCCCAAGGGCGACCGTGGATTGCGCATGTCATCGACGACATGTCCGTCGAACAGATGACTATGCTGCTGAAGTCTCCGGACATCCTCCGTACGGTTTTCCGAACGACTGAAGTACAGGCCGACATCCCGACGTCAGCACCCAGTCACATCATCTCTGTGCGCACGCCCGGCGCCAAACTGGCAGTGTACTCGTACTGGACGCCCGGCGGCATGGACATCGACACGTCACGGCAGATCGACCGTGAATTGTATGACTACTCAACACCTTTGGGTCGTCAGGAGGTCGACAACCAAGCTGGCGGCAACGCCAAGGAGACCGCGTTGCAGGCGCTCATCGACCACGAAGTCATGAGCGAAGTTCACGCTCCGCTACCCGCTTTCCTCGATGATGCGCGTGAACAGGGCCTTGCCGACATGCGGCAGCTCGTCACGCTCCGCGGCGGCTGAAGCTCGCTGTACGCGCGGCTGCTGGCCCGAGGGTGGCGGGGTAGGCGCCGGGGACGGTGAGGCCGGCTCCGGCGTTGATCTGTTGTAGGTGCCAGCGGGTGCCGGCGTCGCAGCCGGCGTGGATTCCGCCGCCGGGGGCGAGGTGGG
>NZ_CAXUCH010000229.1:0-772 GCF_964249325.1 uncultured Mycobacterium sp.
TAGCTGTTGTCCCACTTGGTCGGCGTGGGTGTCCATACCACCTCAAGGCCGCTGGTGATCGCGTCCTTGCCGACGCCGGTTCCGTAGGCGCTTTTCCAGCCCAGACCCTGCTGCTCGATCGGAGCGGCCTCGGGCTCGGGACCGACGAGGTCGGCATCGCCGGCGCCGTGGGTCTTGCCCACCGTGTGGCCGCCGACGATCAGCGCGGCCGTCTCGACGTCGTTCATCGCCATCCGACCGAAGGTCTCCCGGATGTCGATCGCCGCGGCCAGCGGATCCGGCTTGCCGTTGGGTCCTTCGGGGTTGACGTAGATCAGCCCCATCTGAACGTTGGCCAGCGGCTCGGCCAATTGCCGTTCGCCGCTGTACCGCTCGTCGCCGAGCCACGTGTCCTCGGGACCCCAGAACATCTCCTCGGGCTCGTAGATGTCCTCGCGCCCGAAGGCGAAGCCGAACGTTTTGAACCCCATCGATTCATAGGCACAGTTGCCGGCGAAGATGATCAGGTCGGCCCACGAGATTTTCTTTCCGTACTTCTTTTTGACCGGCCAGAGCAACCGGCGCGCCTTGTCGAGGCTGGCGTTGTCGGGCCAACTGTTGAGCGGAGCAAAGCGCTGCGCGCCTTCACCGCCACCACCGCGGCCGTCGTGGATACGGTAGGTGCCCGCGGCGTGCCAGCTCATCCGGATGAAAAGCGGCCCGTAGTGGCCATAGTCGGCAGGCCACCAGTCCTGCGACGTGGTCATCACTTCGATGACGTCGCGTTTGAGCG
>NZ_CAXUCH010000229.1:782-4217 GCF_964249325.1 uncultured Mycobacterium sp.
GAGCTTCTTGAACTCCTCCGCGTAGTCGAAGCCCTCGCCCATCGGATTGGCCTGAGGCGCATGCTTCTTGAGAACCGACAAATCCGGCTGGTTCGGCCACCAATCCCGGTTCGTCATCGGCCGATGCGCCGTGGGAGTCGGTGCTTCGATGACTGGGTTTTCGCTTTCGGACACTGGGTCCTTCCTTTCGGGGTAACTAGGTGATCAGGGCATCGAACAATCAGGGCAAAGACCCCAGTAGATGACCTCCGCCTCGTCGAGTTCGAAGCCGTTGTCGTCCGCCGGGGTCAGACAGGGTGCTTCGCCGACGGCGCAGTCGACGTCTGCGATGGCCCCGCAGGACCGGCAGACGAGGTGGTGGTGGTTGTCGGCGACGCGCGATTCGTAGCGCGCAACGAAGCCGGATGGCTGGATGCGCCGCACCAGACCCACGCGTGTCAGCGCATGCAGGACGTCGTACACGGCCTGGCGGGACACCCCCGGCAAGCCGGAGCGCACGGTCTCAAAAATCGTTTCGGTGTCGGCGTGCGGATGCGCCTCGACGGCCTCGAGCACCGCAACTCGGGGGCGTGTCACACGCAAATCGGCCATACGCAGCTGTTCTGCATATTCCGGCCAGGGGGGCACAGAAGAAATATGCCTCCTTTTCTGGACTCAGTCAAGACTTTGTCTGATGGCCGCGGGGATGGTCGGCCGACGGCCCACGGTCGATTCCGAAGTGCACCGTCCGAGCGCCCTGAGAGCAGGCTCGAGTATGCGCCACGACAATTCGCAGCCGGGACAAATCAGCGAAATCCATGCGCCCGCAAGATAATCCACACCCGCTCCGGACAAGCTAGCCGCTGGGATAAAGGCCTGCGGCAGTAGCTGATCCGATGCCGAGAACCAACTTGCCCAACAAGGCACACCGGATCCCTTGCACGGCATTGCGGCGGTCGCGCTGTTACTCTGCTAAGGCTGCCGGTGCCACATCGCGGGCCTGCGGAGCGCCCGGCCAGCCGAACAAAAGGCGAACGAACAGCAGAGTCCACATGGAATGAGCATCGTGCGCAGCGGAGAAATCAAGGCTCTGACCGGACTGCGCATCGTGGCAGCAGTATGGGTGGTGCTGTTTCACTTCCGGCCGATGCTCGGCGATGCGTCACCTGACTTCCGGGACGCGCTCGCGCCGGTGCTCAACTGCGGTGCGCAAGGGGTGGACCTGTTCTTCATCCTCAGCGGATTCGTGTTGACGTGGAACTACCTGGAGCGCATGGGCCGCAGCTGGTCGGCCCGCGCGACCGCACATTTCTTGTGGCTACGCCTGGCCAGAGTGTGGCCGGTGTACCTGGTCACATTGCACCTGGCGGCGCTGTGGGTGATCTTCACCCTCCATGTCGGCCATGTGCCATCGCCCGATGCAACCCAGCTGACGGCGATCAGCTATGTGCGCCAGATCGTGCTCGTGCAGCTGTGGTTGCAGCCGTACTTCGACGGCTCGAGTTGGGACGGGCCGGCCTGGTCGATCAGCGCCGAATGGCTGGCCTATCTGCTATTCGGTGTGCTGGTGCTGATGATCTTCCGCATGAAGCACGCGACGCGCGCGCGCACCCTGATCTGGCTGGCCGTCGCCGCTTCGCTGCCGCCGGTCGTCCTGTTGCTGGCCAGCGGCCAGTTCTACACACCGTGGAGCTGGCTGCCGCGCATCGTGACGCAGTTCACCGCTGGCGCGCTGGCCTGTGCCGCCGTGCGCAGATTGCGGCCGACCGATCGCGCGCGCCGCGCGGCCGGGTACCTTTCCCTGCTTCTCATGGTGAGCATGGTGGGCGTCCTCTACTGGTTTGACGCGCACCCGATCACAGGAGTCCTGGAGAACGACAGCGGCGGGGTGGTCGACGTGCTCTTCGTTCCGCTGGTGATAACGCTGGCGATCGGCGTCGGCAGTCTGCCGAGGCTCTTGTCGACCCGGATGATGGTCTACGGCGGGCAAATCTCTTTCTGCCTGTACATGGTGCACGAACTGGTGCACACCGCCTGGGGCTGGGCGGTGCAACAGTTCGGGCTCACGCTGCAAAGCAGCCCCTGGAAATGGAACGTCATCGGCCTGCTCGCGATTGCTGTGGCTATGTCGGTGCTGCTGTATCACTTGGTCGAAGAGCCTGCCCGCCGGTGGATGCGCAGGATGGTCGACGTCAAGGATGCGAGGCAGAGGACGCCGATCGACCACATTTGGGACCCGGTGAGCACCGAACTGGAACCGATGGACAGTGTGCTGAGGGCTCAGCCGGCGGCGGTTTCGGTGCGCGCCGTGTGACGGGTTGCCTGAGCACGCCAATTATGCTGTGCCAGGCAGTCTCTCAGCTAGAGTTCTAACGCGTTGTTCGCCATGCCCCTAGGGTGGCTGTAGTAGCGGTGCGCGACAACGCGATCGCATTGGAGGTAACAGTGAGTCGGGTGGCCACGTTCGTCATCTGCCTCAGCGTTTTAGTCGTGGCTGTTATCGACCATGCGGTGCCGGTGAGGCGCTACCAGACAGTGAGCCGCAGTTCACCGCCAAACCACATCGCAGTGATCGGCGACTCTTACACTGCCGGCACCGATGAAGGCGGCCTGGGAGCGAAATCATGGACGGCTCTGGCCTGGCAGACGCTGTCTCACCAGGGAGTGCAGGTTGTCGCCGACGTGGCAGCCGAGGGCCGGGCCGGCTACGCGGTTCCCGGCGACCACGGCAGCGTTTTCGAGGATCTGGCTGCGCGGGCTGCCAAGCCCGACGATGCGTTGGTCGTGTTTTTCGGCTCCCGCAATGACCAAGGCGTCGATCCGAACCAGCTAGCTGACATGGCCCGCAACGCTTTCGATCTGGCACGTCGCATCACGCCATCCGGCCGGCTTCTGGTGATCGGGCCGCCGTGGCCAACGGCCGATGTACCCGGATCTGTGCTGCAGGTTCGTGACGTTCTCAACGGCGCCGCCCACGGCGCTGGCGCATCTTTCGTCGATCCGATCGCGGACCGCTGGTTTGTTGACCGGCCCGATTTGATCGGAGCGGACGGTGTGCATCCTAACGACGCGGGGCATGCGTACCTGGCCGACAAGATTGCGCCGATCATCGGCGCCCAATTGCCTAGGCGGCGCTGAACGGCCACTGACCTTCCTGGGCCGCCGCGTGTTTGGTTTCGCCAGCGCGCTTTGACGTCGCGAACATGCGCATCGTGTCGCGTCAGCGGCGTCGGCTTCGAGGCCCCGGTTGTCGCATTTTGTGGGAAATACGGCACGGAAAGCGACGGTCGCGATAAACCGGCGCCCGCACACTAAGTACTAGCTCACACGAGGAGACCAGATCATGGACATCTGCGAAGCGCTCTACACCACCGATAATGGAGCGGTTGCGGCCGGATCCGCTTCCGCTGGACACGCAGGCCCGCATCCTCGATGCGGCCATTCGCGCCCCAACGG
>NZ_CAXUCH010000229.1:4227-6761 GCF_964249325.1 uncultured Mycobacterium sp.
GGGTAAGACCCAACGCTGGCACTTTGTGGCCGTCGATGATCCAGACCTCAAACACGAGTTCGCCCAACTCTTCCGGCAGGCCCGCGCCCTCGAATACGAGAAATTCAGCACGGGAACCGGACGGATGGTAGCGCCGGCGCCCGGTGCGGACCCCGGCCGCTCACGCCGAGCGATGCGCCGAATCGAAACCTCGGGGAATTATCTGGCTAACCATCGAAGACGTTCCCCTCTTGCTTTTCATCTTCGCCATCGATGACCTTGGCGGTGCCAACATCTATCCGGCTATCTGGAGTTTGTTGCTCGCCGCCCGTGCCGAGGGCGTCGGCGGGGTCATGACGATGGTGCTCCGCAACTTTGAGGACAGGGTAAATGAGCTACTGGGCGTCCCGTTGAAGAGGGCTGGAAGATGTCGGCGATGCTGACTCTCGGCTACCCGTTGGGCAAATGGGGTGTGGCAGCCAACCGGCTTCCCGTGCAAGACGTTTCGGCCCAGAACCGCTGGAAGGCACCATTCGGTGTCGAAGTACCGCAGCAGCTGTGGCCGCCTCAAGACAAGCGTGGCTACTCAAATCAGAGAGCGGTACCGCGTAGACAATCAGCTGATCTCGGCGAGTCCCTGTGATCGGAGAATGCGTACTTCGGCTGCGGCACCGTCGGATTCGCGGATCGAGGCCAAAATGATCAGCGGACGGTTCTGTGGCCAGCAAGAGATCGTGGGCGTGGCCAGCGGCCGATTCCCCAACGTGCTCGGTACGAACATTATCGTCAACGGCGGAATGGCACCGACGCTGTGATGCATGCCCTGCGCGCCCATACCCGCGGCGGACCCGAGGTGCTGGTTTACGAACGGGCCGCCACACCAACGATCGGCGATAAGGACTTCCTGGTGGAGGTGCATGCCGCCGCCATCACGTTCGCCGAGCTCACCTGGCAAGAGACCTGGACGCGCGACGGAATCGACCGCACCCCCATCATTCGGTCTCACGAATTCTCCGGCAGGGTTGCCGAGATCGGCAGCGCCGACAAAGAATTCGCCATCGGAGACGAGGTGTACGGGCTGGTTCCGTTCGACCGCGACGGCGCTGCCGCCGAGTACGTCGCCGTATCCGCCGACCATAGCGGGGCCAAGCCACTATCGTTGTCTCACATCGAGGCGGCGGCGCTGCCGCTGCCCGCCTTGGCCGCCCAACAGGCACTTTTCGACCACGCCCACCTCTCTGCCGGCGAACGCGTTCTGGTGCATGGCGGTGCTGGAGGGGTCGGCGGCTACCTCGTGCAGATGGCCGCCGCGGCTGGTGCACATGTCACCGCTACCACCCGCAGCGGCCTCGACTACGTCAAAGCGCTCGGCGCCAACGAGGTCATCGACGTCCGCAACGACGACTTGTCCACGCGTACAGGGGCATTCGACGTCGTCGTCGACACGGTCAGTGGCGACACCCTCGATCGGTCCTACGCCCTACTACGCCGCGGCGGCCGACTCATCACCTTGCAGGCGCCACCCGACCAGCGTCGAGCGGCTGAGCTAGGGATTACCGCCCTCTTCTTCATCGTCACCAGCGACACGGCCGCACTCACCAACCTTGCGGCGCTTGCCGACAGTAGCGCGCTGCGCGTCACCATCGCAGCAACGTTTCCACTCAGCCAGGGAGCCGCTGCATATGCCAGCGGTGCCCAGGCTGGTCGCCAGCCAGGAAAGACCGTGCTCACCGTCCGACCGCCCAATTAATGGTTGGACAGCAAGGAGGTAAGTCAGATGACCGGTGCGAACCGAACCGAGGTCACGGTCATGCAGCCAGGGGAGGGTGACACCGTGGCGCTCCCCGGTTTTGGGGCCGTGTTCAAGCTGTCCAGCCGGACCAACAGGGGCGAGGTCGCGATCGTCGAGCACCCATTCGAGGTCGGATCGATCACCGCGCCGCATATGCACACCCGTGAGGTCGAGCACTCGATCGTGCTAGCGGGCGAAATCGGCCTCCGGTCCGACGACAGCGAGGTGGTGCTGGGCCCGGGCGGCTACATCACCAAACCGCGCGGGCAAATGCATGCGATGTGGAACACCGGCAGCGAGCCGGGCCGCATCATGGAAGTCGTCACTCCCGGAGGGTTCGAACACTAATTCCGAGAACTGGGTGAACTGCTTATGTCCCACGCAGATGATCCGGCTGCTCCCATGCTGCATGAATCGCCCGAATTCGCTGAACTGGCAAAGAAATACGGGCTGACCTATGGGATGCCGGACTGGCTGGACGACGTCGTACGCAGATACGGCCTCGAACGGCCCACCCACTGACGTAGCCACGGAATGCCGTAATCGCCGACCGCGGCTGTCATTACGTTTGATTTTTGTGCAATCAGGGTACAGATGGGCGGGCTTGAAACAGTGCGAGCTCCCGATGAGAGTGAGGTCTCATGAAATCCCAGCCGAGAATTGCGATCGCGCTGATCGGCGGTGCGGCCGTGCTTTCTTTGGCGGTCGGATGTGGCGGCGGCGGTAAAGGTGGACACACAAGCACTACCACCACGACCACGAC
>NZ_CAXUCH010000230.1:0-6743 GCF_964249325.1 uncultured Mycobacterium sp.
CTCCACGGTTGTCGAGCCGACTGGCGGCGGACCGTTTTCCGGCGGAGGCGGGGCCGGGGGGATGCCGTTGCTGGTCTGGATGGTGATAACCGAACCGGGGATGGTCTGCCCGCTCGGCGAGGTGCCGACCACTTCGCCGTACTTTGCACTGCTGTTGATGGGGGTGGGCTGGTCGGCGACCTGGAACCCGGCCTCTTTCAGACGCTGGCGTGCCTCTTCCACGTCCAGACCCGCGACACTGGGTACCCGTGAGCCGGGACCGCCGTCGACGTAGTGGGGATCGATCGGCGGCAGTTTCACGTCGCCGAATTTGGTCGCGATCGGCTTCATCGCGGTAAACCAGGTGCGGGCCGGCTCGTTACCACCGAACAGATCGCCGTTGCCGCAGCGTCGCAGCGGGAAGGAGCACAGGTCCGACGGTGAACTGGAATCGTCGTAGATGTAGTTGGCTGCCGCGTACTGGTTCGTGAAGCCAACGAAGCCCGACGACCGGTGGGCTTCGGTGGTGCCGGTCTTGCCGGACATCGGCAGGTTCCAGCCCGCCGCAGCGGCCGAACCCGCAGCGGTGCCCCCGCCCTGGCTGTCCTTGCTCAACGCGTTGGCCAGCGTGTTGGCCAGCCCTTCAGGCACCACCTGATCGCACGGCTCGGTGTTGACGGCCACCTCATTGCCGTCCCGGTCGATAACCTTGTCGATCGGGCTCGGGGGGCACCACTTGCCGCCCGACGCCAGCGTCGCCGCGACGTTCGACAACTCCAGCGCGTTCAGCTCGAACGGGCCGAGCGTGAACGAGCCGATGTTCTGCCGTTTGATGAAGTCGGCGAGGCTTTCATTGCTGTCGGGATCGTAGTCGCGGGCGGTGCCCGGGTCGGCGTAGGACCGCAGCCCGAGTCGGACCGCCATGTCGACCGCGCGCGGAACCCCGATCTGGGAGATGAGCTTGGCGAACGCGGTGTTCGGCGACGTGGCCAGCGCGTCGGTCACATTCATCGAGCCCCGGTAACTGCCGGCGTTGACCACGCACCAGGTTTCCTTCGGGCAGCCCTTGGCACCACCGCTTCCCAAGCCCTTGGCCTGGAAGCTGCCCGGCACCTCCAGTTGGGTGTTGATGCCCATGCCCATCTCCATCGCGGCGGCGGTGGTGAAGATCTTGAAGATCGACCCGGCCCCGTCGCCGACGAGCGAGAACGGCTGGGGCCGCATGGTTTCGCCGGCCTCGGTGTTCAGCCCGTATCGGCGGTTGCTGGCCATCGCCAGCACCTTGTGCGAGTCCTTCCCGGGCCGGATGACGCTCATCACGCTGGCAATACCGTTGAGATCCGGGCTCGCGATGCTGTCGATCGCCTGCTTGACCGAACTCTGCACCTCGGGGTCCAGCGTGGTGCGGATCAGATAGCCACCCCTGGCGACTTGCTCCTTGCTGATGCCGGCCCGCGCCAGATACGCCTGCACGTAGTCGCAGAAGAAGGCGCGATCCCCGGCCGCGATGCAGCCCCTGGGCAGCTCGTTGGGTTGCGGCAAAATCCCCAGCGGCTGCGCCTTGGCGGCGCGCAATGCGTCAGCCTCTTGCGGCAGGTTCTCGATCATGGTGTCCAACACCAGGTTTCGGCGAGCCAGCGCCCCTTCTGGGTTGGTGTACGGGTTGAGTGTGCTCGTGGACTGCACCAGCCCGGCCAGCAGCGCAGCCTGCTGCCAGTTCAGCTCGGAGGCATTGACGCCGAAATACGTCTGGGCGGCGTCTTGGACACCGAACGCTCCATTGCCAAACGAGACCAGGTTCAGATACCGGGTCAAGATCTCCGGCTTGGAAAACGTCTTGTCCAACGTCAGCGCCATCCGGATTTCGCGCAGCTTGCGCGCCGGCGTGGTCTCCACGGCCGCGCGTTTCTCGGCGTCGGTCTGGGCGAGCACCAACAACTGGTAGTTCTTGACGTACTGCTGCTCGATCGTCGAGCCACCACGGGTGTCGACGTCGCCGGACGCATAACCTGCCAGACCGGTCAGCGTGCCCTTCCAGTCGACACCGTTGTGTTCGGCAAACCGCTTGTCCTCAATCGAGACGATTGCCAGCTTCATCGTGTTGGCGATTTTGTCGCTGGGCACCTCGAACCGGCGCTGCGAGTACAGCCACGCGATGGTATTGCCCTTCGCGTCCACCATGGTGGTCACCGCGGGCACGTCGCCCTGGACAAGCTGGGCAGAACCGTTGGCGACGACCTCAGAAGCCCGGTTGGACATCAAACCGATGCCGCCGGCGATCGGGAACAGGAACGCCGCGACGACGACGGCGGCCAGCAGGCAGCATCCGGCCAGCTTGAGGACCGTGATGCCGGTCGAAGGGCGCTCCGACATGGGTACTACAGTAGCGACGGTTCCGGGTAAGCCCGCCGGCACCGGCTCTGCGCCCGGCTGCCGGCAGCCTTGCCGATATTGTCGTCCGGCGTCACTGGTCGGCTCAAGGTCGGCCTATCCACGAGCCTCTTTGCGCCTCCTTCATGATCGGACGGCACGGCCGTCCCAAAAAAGGTGATATTGGACTGTTGCGCAAACGACACCTGACCACCTAACTTAGACACACGGTGAGATACAGGTAACACCGACGTCCATAGTGTGGCGTAGATCGCATTCTGGCCGCACCAGGTGGTGGCGGTCGTCAAAACGCGACGGCCGGAGGGAAGGGAGCGCTGGTGTCAGCTACACGGTCCGCTGCGCGCAAGACGAGCACAGCACCCGCACATAACACTGTCCGCAACACTGAGGCCGAGTCCCGCATCGCCTGGGTATCCAAGGCTTTATGTCGCGCGGCCGACCCCGACGAACTGTTTGTCCGTGGTGCAGCCCAGCGCAAGGCGGCGGTGATCTGCCGCCACTGCCCGGTGATGCTGGAGTGCGGGGCCGATGCCCTGGACAACCGCGTCGAGTTCGGGGTCTGGGGCGGGATGACCGAACGCCAGCGTCGTGCCCTTTTGAAGCAACACCCCGAGGTGGTGTCGTGGGCAGAGTTCTTCGCTGCCCAGCGCAAGCACCGCAACGCTGGCTAAGTTTGTTCTCGCAGCCGCGCTAGCCGGCGGTAGCCCGGTCCGCATCGACCGACGTCATCTGGTCGGCGAGTGCGCGCAGCGCCTCGAGGTCCGAGACCTCGAACGGCAGCGACGGCACGCCGATGATCGGCACGTGCGGATGGGCTCCGGTGAATCGGGACAACAACCGGATCTCCCTTTTGGCGATCACCGCGCGCTCAGCGTGGATTCGCAGCACTGCGGTGGCCAACGCAGTGGAGTCATCGGGTTCGGCTGCCTCCAACGTTTCTGTGCCATCGACGGCGCGCTCGGCCGGTAGTGCGCTCAACATCGGATGGGTGCGGTTCAAGATGAGCCCGGCCAGCGGCATCTGTTCCCGCGACAGCCGGTCGACGAAGAATGCCGCTTCACGCAGTGCGTCCGGTTCGGCCGCCGACACCACCACGAACTGGGTGCCCCGTCGTTTCAGCAGCGCATAGGTGCGGTCCGCCTTCTCCCGAAAGCCACCGAACGTTGCATCCAAGGATTGAACGAAAGCTGCTGCGTCCGAAAGCATTTGGGAACCAAGGATGGTGGACATGGCCTTCATGGCGAGGCCGACCACCCCGGTGACCAGTCTCCCGATCCCCCGTCCCGGTGCGAGCAGCAGCCGCCACAGTCGGCTATCCATGAAGCTGCCCAACCGTTTTGGCGCGTCGAGGAAGTCCAGCGCATTGCGCGACGGGGGAGTGTCGACCACCACCAGGTCCCAACGATCCTGGCTCAACAGCTGACCGAGCTTCTCCATCGCCATGTACTCCTGGGTTCCTGCGAGCGACGTGGCGACGGTCTGATAGAACTGGTTGTCCAGAATCGTTTGTGCGCGTTCAGGTCCGGAATACTGGACTACCATCTCGTCGAAGGTGCGGCGCATGTCGAGCATCATCGCGTACAGCTCGCCCGGCACTTCTGGAGCCAGCGGAACACGTTGCGGCGAATTGCCAAGATCGTGGATCCCCAGCGCTTGTGCCAATCGCTTGGCGGGATCGATGGTCAGCACCACCACGGTGCGGCCGTACTCAGCCGCCCGCAGCGCCATCGAGGCGGCGGTGGTGGTCTTGCCGACACCGCCGGCCCCACAGCAGACAACGACCCGATTGGTGGTGTCGGCCAGGATGGCGCCGATATCCAAGGTGGGCGGCTTAACGCTCATCGAACCCCCTGTCTGGCAAGGCTTTCCGAGAGTTCGTACAGACTGCCGAGATCAACGCCGTCGGCGATGGTGGGCAACTCCAACCGCGGCACGTTGAGTTCGTCGAGCTGTTCTGCGCTCTCGGCGCGCGCTGTGATGCGGATGGCGTGCTGGATGGTCTCGGTGAGCAAGCCGGCGAAGTCGACGTCCTTCAGCTGGATTCCCGCCCTGGCCAAACCGGCCCGCACTGCGTCGGCGTCGATAACACCCTCGGCGGCCTTGGCCAAGTCATCCGGCTCGAGGTAGGCCGGGATGTTGCGGTTGACGATCACGCTGCCGATGGGCAAGTTCAGCTGGCTCAGCTCGTCGATCGCTTCCAACGTTTCCTGGATCGGCAGCGCTTCGAGCAATGTGACCAGATGGATGACCGTCTGATCGGAGTGCAGCAGCCTCACCACACCCTCACTTTGCGAATACACCGGGCCGCCCTTGGCGAGATCGGCGACGGCCTTGGTGACGTCGAGGAATCGCGCGATGCGCCCGGTGGGCGGCGAGTCGACGACCACCGCGTCATAGACCGGTTGGCGATTTTTGTCGACCCGAACCGCCGACTCTTTGATCTTTCCGGTGAGCAGCACGTCGCGCAGACCGGGCGCGATCGTCGTGGCGAACTCGATAGCCCCGATGCGCCGCATCGCCCGGCCGGCGATGCCGAGGTTGTAGAACATGTCGAGGTATTCCAGGAACGCGGCCTCGATGTCGATCGCGAGCGCGTTGACTTGGCCGCCGTGTTCGGCGGTCGCGATCTTGACCTCCTGATAGGGCAGCGGCGGAACGTCGAACAGTTGCGCAATCCCTTGGCGCCCTTCGACTTCCACCAGAAGCACCTTGCGTCCGCCGGAAGCCAGCGTCAACGCCAGCGCCGCGGCAATCGTCGACTTGCCCGTACCGCCCTTACCGGTCACGAAGTGCAAGCGCGCCTTCTCCAGCCGCGATGGCCAGCCGAGTGAACGCCCGCCGGTTGGTGTGCTCGCCACCACCGCATGCTAGCCCGAAGCCGCCGCAACCCGACCGATAAGCTCGATCTATGACGCGACCGACCGCATGGGAGTACGTCACCGTTCCACTGTTGACACACGCCACCAAGCAAATCCTCGACCAGTGGGGCGCCGACGGATGGGAGCTGGTTTCCGTGCTGCCCGGGCCTACCGGCGAGCAGCATGTCGCCTATCTGAAGCGCCCAAAGTGACCGCTTCCGCCCGGCTCGAAGAGCTCGGCATCACGCTGCCGGAAGTAGCACGGCCGCTGGCTTCATACGTCCCGGCGGTGCGCACCGGCAACCTCGTCTTCACGGCAGGTCAGCTGCCGATGCGGGCCGGGAAACTGGCGGGGGCCGGCAAGGTCGGCACCCAGGTCACCCCCGAGCAAGCCAACGCCCTGGCACGGTTGTGTGTGCTCAACGCGCTGGCGGCAATAGATTCTCTGGTCGGCATCGACGCGGTGACCCGAGTGGTCAAGCTGGTCGGCTTCGTCGCATCGGCACCCGGATTCCATGGCCAACCCGGCGTGGTCAACGGGGCTTCGGAGCTGCTATGCGAAGTGTTCGGCGATAACGGGGCGCATGCGCGTTCGGCGGTCGGCGTATCGGAGCTGCCGCTGGACGCGCCGGTCGAAATCGAGTTGGTTGTCGAGGTCGGGTGACGGCGGTGGCCGGCGAGGCGCTGACCCATCCCGCGTACGGCCGGCTGCGACCGGTCACCGAGACGGCGTCGGTGCTGCTGGCCGACAATCCCGGGTTGCTCACGCTGGAGGGCACCAATACCTGGGTGCTGCGCGGTCCGGGCAGCGACGAGTTGGTGGTCGTCGATCCCGGTCCCGACGACGATGAGCACATCGCCCGGGTCGCCGCGCTGGGCCGCATCGCACTGGTGCTGATCAGCCATCGGCACGGCGATCACACCGACGGCATCGACAAGCTGGTCGATGCGACCGGCGCGCCGGTGCGGTCCGTGGGCAGCGGGTTTTTGCGCGGCCTCGGCGGCCATTTGACCGATGGCGACGTGATCGATGCCGCCGGGCTGACGATCACCGTGCTGGGCACACCGGGCCATACCGCCGATTCGCTGTCGTTCGTGCTCGCCGACGCCGTACTGACCGGTGACACCGTGCTGGGCCGCGGCACCACCGTCATCGACACCGAAGACGGCGACCTGGGTGACTATCTCGAGTCTTTGCGTCGGCTGCGCACCCTGGGGCGGCGGACCGTGCTGCCCGGCCACGGGCCGGAACTGCCTGACTTGGCCTCGGTCGCGTCGGAATACCTGGCGCACCGTGACCAGCGACTGGATCAGGTCCGCTCGGCGCTTGCCGATCTCGGCGACGACGCCACCGCGCGCCAGATCGTCGAACACGTCTACACCGACGTCAGCGAGGATCTCTGGGACGCCGCCGAGTGGTCCGTGCAGGCGCAGCTGAATTACCTGCGGCGCTGAAGGTCACGAGACTTAAACCATTGCGAGCCAATACGGCTCAGACTCAAGTGATCGCTGCAA
>NZ_CAXUCH010000231.1:0-4055 GCF_964249325.1 uncultured Mycobacterium sp.
GCCTCTGCCTCCGCCGCCCGGCGGGGTCGATCCTGCATCGCCGCCACCACCACCGCCAGCGCTCCCACCGCCACTACCGCTGTCACCGCCGAGAACCTTGCGGGCATTCGCGAGTCCGGGCATGGACGGGATGGGGATCGGCCGGTTCATCGCCCCCTTGGCCTCGGACTCCGCCGACATGGCGTGGTAGAGGTCGAACCCGATAAAGCTGATGAACTTGTAGGCCATGTAGGGCGCGAACGCCGCCACGAACATGAGCACGATCCCGGCGACCGGGTTGCTGATCGAGGACAGATCGAGGTTGAGCGGGGCGTTCATCTGGTTGATCGCGACCAGGAAGATCACGACCACCACCAGCTTGGAGACGATCAACGCGACAACGAAGCTGGCCCACTTCGTGAACCAGCCGCGGGCGTGATCCCACGACTGCCCCGACAGGGCGACCGGGGCGAGCACCACCGCGACGAGCAGGAGCGCCTTGCGGATCAGCAGGGAGAACCAGACGATCGCGGCACCGGTGATCGCCAGGCAGCCGAGGAAGATGATGATGACCGCCCCCGCACCGGGCGCGGAGAGGCTGATCGCGCCGATCCCGGCGGCGAGGGCGGCGATCTTGCCGCCCATCTCATCGAGGGTGTTGCCGGTCGCCTGGATGATCCCGACGCACAGCTCGTCGACAATCGTGAGAGCGAGGCCGGTGAGGGTGATGACGAGGAAGGAGCCGAGCACCGACTTCGCCAGCCCGATCGCGGCCCGGTGCAACGCGCCGGGATCGCGACGGACGAGCCCGGTGGCGAGCTCGAGGAAGAAGAACAACAGCATCAGAAAGATCGCGACTCCGAACAGCACGTCGTAGACCTTCAGGTAGTTGGGGTCGGTGACATCGACCAGCGTGGTGGAGTCAAAGAGCTGCCAGACGCCCTTGAACATCCACTCCGCGGCGTTGCCGACTCCCTCGGCTAGCCAATCGAACGGCGCCGAGATCACGGTGCCGGCGGCCTTGCCGGCGACGTGGCAGACGGTGGAGATGACGGGGACCGAGCAGACACCCATCTCAGATGCCTTGGCCGACGTTCCAGAAGAAGTTGATGAACGCCACCGCGCCGCCGGTGACGATCGCCGCGCCACACGCTATCAGCACTCCGGAAATCCCGCGGGGGGCGAGAAGCGGGGTGGCGGAGTGCGAGCCGACTGCACACACCACTGCGGCGACGATCAGCGCGAGGACGGACAGGATCAGGCCGACGGTCATGACCGCCCCGACGATCTTCTGCAAGGCGCTGATGCCGGGCAGGCCGTTGGAGTTCGGGTTGATGTTGATGTCGGCCAACACCAGACCGGACCGGCCGAGCACACCGCTCAGGCCGGTCGTGACAGGAGAAAGAACAGAGAACATCGGGCGGGCTCCCTCGCAGTTGCACGGACCCGCACACCACCGACAACCAGCCGGTGCTCAATGGCGGGGTTCACCCCGCAGGTGCGCCCGCTACACCATGGCTCGGCCTCGGCCCCGACGACCGACTCAACACAAGGGTCAGAGGGTCGGGCCTATACCAAGCAGGAAGTTGATCCACGCGATCCCGGCCCCGTCCAGCGCGGCGGCCCCGACCGCCACGAGGAGCCCGGTACGGGCTTTGGTGGCGGTCTGGTAGTTGCCGTGCGCGGAGGCGACCGCCCACGTCGCGGCGCAAACGATCATCACCAGCACAGCGACGATAAGCACGATCGTCATCAGCGCGCCGATGACCGTCTTGAGCTGCCCGGCGCCGCCGACCCCGTTGAGATTCGGGTAGACGCTCGTGGCGAGCAGCGGGCGCGAAGAGATGAGCGTGGTCACGCCCGTCAGGTGCGCCACCCCGCCAACTCGAAGGCCGCTTACGGTTCAGTGATCTGCCGGACGGTGGCGGTCTGACCGGGGAACTCCGAGAGAGTGCCGTAGCGGACGTTCTCGCCCGTCTGCGGCGCCTCAAGGAGGCGGTCGCCGCCGAGGTAGATCACGACATGATGCGGGACGGTTTCGCCGGGATAGGTGTAGAAGATGATGTCGCCCGGTTGCTTGTCGGACCAGGAGACGGGCTGGGTTTCGTGGATCTGATCGCCGGTGTAGTGCTCCAGTCGGACCTTCCCACCCGAGGCTTGATAGGCGGCGTACATCACCAAGCCCGAGCAGTCGAAGCCGGGGCCGCGGCCGTCGGAGCCGATGCCGGAGGGGCCGGTGTAGGTGCCGCCGCCCCACACATAGGGCAGGCCGATCTCTTTCTCCGCGGCGGCGATGAACGCCCCGGCGAAACCCGGCGGCAGATTCCCGGTGCCGGTCGGGCCGGTGAGGCACTGACTACCGCCGGTCAGCGTGACGCCAGTCAGGGTGCTGGCGATCTTCTCCGCGACCGGCTGGTAGTTGGCGTAGCGGTCCGGGTACTGCGAAACCTCGACGGCCTGGGCGGCGGCGCCGAGGGAGAGGGACTGCCAATTCGGCACGTCCAAGAGGCCGGCCGGGCTGCCGTGGTTGGGGCCATCCGGCCCGCCGTAGAAGGCACGGATGGACCACACCGGGTCCATCAGGTTCGCCACGCTGCCCCAGCCGGTCGAAGGTCGCATCTGAAACAGGCCGAGGCTGTCGTGGTCGCTGCCGTCGCCGTCGTTGGGGTAGTTGACCGACTGCGGGACAGCGGTGGGATTGGCGAGCACCCGCAGGGTGGACTCGGTGAGCGCCGCCATCAACGCCACGAGCTGCCCGTTCTCGTCGATGTTCTCGCTGTTGCCGACCGCGATGATCGTCGCGGCGCGCTCCAGTTGCGTTTGATCCAGGCTGACGGTCTCCCTATCTGCGGTCGTCGCGGTCAAGCTCTGCGGGACCGTGCCGCTGACTGCCAGCGACGGCCCCGACAACCCGCCCGTATCCCCACTCGTGGCGCAGGTCGTGGCGTCGGTAATCGCGGGATCGAGCAACGCGGCGAGAGTGACCACGGCGATGCCGGGACCGAGGAACACCAGCGCGACGAGGACCCCGATCAGCACCTTGCGGACCATCACCAGCCCGCCCCGCTAACCGAGCGGATCGTTGAGCTGCGACAGGCGCAGGGTGTGACAGTCAGGCCACGACGGGCTGCACGCCTGGAAAATCGTGAACGACACCGGATCGGTCGTGGAGGCCGGCTGTCCGTACCAGACGCCGGTGCGGTGCCGGACCCCGGTGATCGTGATCGCCGTAGTCCCCGGCCGAAGCTGCCCGCGCGCCTCGGCCAACGCCTGCGGCCACAGCGACGGGACCGCCGCGCTCGTGATCGTCAGGTGTTGGACGACCTTCATCGTCGCCAACTGCGTCCACTGGTCGGTGGTCGGCTCATAGCTGGCGACATCGGAGATCAGCCCGACGATTTCCTCCCCCGAAGGGTCGGCGTCCGCCAGCACCGCCGAGGTGTAATCCGAGGGTGCGTAGCCGGTGGTCGTGGACCAGTCGAACAGCGCCGCGGCGACCGCCCGCGCATACCTCACCGGGTTGTCGGTCTTGGGCAACACCGCCGGAGCCGGGCCGCTCGGGGTACTGCTCGTCTCACCCAAACTGCCCGAGCCCGCCGAGCTGGACCTGCTCGTGCTGGTCGAACCGTACTGCGAGATCGCGTCGTGGCCGGGACCGCGGACCAGCCCGTAGACGCCGACACCGATCGTCGCCAGCACGACGACACCAACAACGGCGAGCACCACGATCATGCGACGCGGCGGTCGAGGTAGACGAACAGTAGGCACGGCTTGCTCCCAGCACGAGAAGGGACGGGTCGCCGTTCAGGTGCGTGCCCCGCCCCGTTGTTCGTGGTCGGCTCAGAAGCAGGCGGCTCGTGGTGGCCGGTCGGCTGACGACTCACTTGGCGAGCCGTGCTGGCGGACATCGCCGATCGAGCGGATGAATGCGGTGCTGCCGTCCAGGCAGGCGCACAACTGCTCCCACTGCTCATCAGACAGGCCGGCGGCGATCTCGGCAGGGTCGTAGTGCCGCCACCACCCGTCCATCTCCTGCATCGTCGCCAGCAACGCCCGCACTCCGTAGTGCTTCACGG
>NZ_CAXUCH010000231.1:4065-4472 GCF_964249325.1 uncultured Mycobacterium sp.
GGGTGGCGTGCGTGGCGCGGGCGATGGCCGCGTGCGCAGCCTTGACCAGCTCCGCCGGAGGCTGAGTGCGATCCAGCGTGTCCAGCTCGCCCGCGGCGCGAGACCGGACGGTCTCGGGCAGCTCGGGGTCGTCAGCGAGGCGGGCCAGCGCGTCGGTGCTGGCGGCGGCCTGCACACTCAGGTAATGGCCGTAGACCTTCCCATCGGTGTCCATCTGCGCCAGCTCCCTGCGAGCGACCTCGCGCACCGGATCGGGGGTGTCCGGGTCGTCGGCGAGATGTTGGACCGCGATCACCCGGTCCAGCGACCTTGAGGAGTCCTGGCCGGTGATCGCCCGTGCTGCCTGCTCGCGCGCCTTCCCCGCCGAGGTCGGGGCCTGCGGTGGTGGAAAGTTTCCACCACCGTCA
>NZ_CAXUCH010000231.1:4482-5105 GCF_964249325.1 uncultured Mycobacterium sp.
GCCGACGGGCCGCGTCCGCCGCATACAAAGCCTTCAGCTCGGCGTACAGGGCTGCGGCCTCGGTGGGCGCCAGCGGCTTGCGGATCGTGTTCTCGTGCTGCTCAGCCAATACCTCCGCCAGCCGGGTCGAGACGGTGGCGGTGATCCACACCTTGATCTGTTCCCATCCGAGCCGCTTGACCGCGGCGAGGCGACGGGCGCCGCAGACCAGGATGCCGTTGGGGGTGATCGTGATCGGCTGCAACAGTCCGAGCTTGGCGATCGAGTCGCACAGCTCGTCCAGGTCCCCGAGGTCGTGGCGAAAGCGGACGCCGACCCGGATCGAGGCGACCGGCCGGTCCAGCTCCACACCGCCGCCGCTACTCACCGAACTCATCTCCCGGTGACAGCGGAGCGGGGAGCCAGGGGCGACAGGCAAGCACCGAACGCACCAGGCTGGTGTCGTCCAACAGCTCGCGGACGCTCTCGCCCAGCAGTAGCCGTGCCAACACGCCCTTGCGGGTCGGGCGGCCAGGCTGTGGACGGGAGCCGAGCAGCACGCCGAGCAGCCCGGTCCACGCCTGGCGATCGAGATCGAGTTGGGCACGGAACGCGCTGTCACGTCGCAACGCTTCATAGGCGGC
>NZ_CAXUCH010000231.1:5115-6661 GCF_964249325.1 uncultured Mycobacterium sp.
CGCGCCGGCGACCACCCTCGGCCAGCCCAGCAGCTCCCTCAGCACGATCGCATCGGCGATCACCGGCTCGGCCTCCGGCTCGCGCGGCGAGGCGCGGATCGCGAAGGGGAGCGTGTCGGTCAGCTCACCGGCCCGGACCGGCGCGTCGTACTCGGCATGCTGGGTGCGACGGGCCTTCTCGGTCGAGGTCAGATGCCGTTCGGCGTGATTCTCCGCCGAGAGGCTGACCTGCACCGCACGGGTGACGACCGCCCACGGGTCTGCCGCCCGGCGCACCCCGTCGTGGCGCATCGCCATGAATGCCGCCGTAGCTGCCTCGCCGGGGTCGCGGTGCCAACTACGGGCCAGTGGCGCATACCGGTCTATCGTGTACGCCAGCAGAGCGGTCGCTTCTGGATCGCCCCGCCATGCTCCGTCCCCAGCGTCATGAAGTCGGTCAAGGAGCGCACGCAGGCCCGCCGAGCTGGCAAACGCCGGCTCGGACCCGGCGCCCGGCACAGGGGCCGGCGCCGGAACGTGGCGGGAAAACGGATCGGCGGGCATGGCACCCAACAGGTGCGCGCCCCGCGCCACCGCAGCCGCCCAAGGAACACCGTCTGGGTCGCCCGCAGGCGTCAGATCATCAGCAACATCCCCGAGACGGGCCGCTCACACGGCACGGCAGCGCAGACACGCACACGGTGGAGCGTCAACGGCCGACCACCGACCGCTCGACCGTCACCAGCCCAGACTCGGCCTGGCGGCCGAACGCCGACAGCGGCGCCAACCGCGCTCGGACGTTCTCGCGCACCTGACGGTGGGCGGCCACCTGTGCCGCCACCGCACCCGCGGTCGTGCGGCCCGCGATCCGGGCTGCCAGCTCGGTCGGCCTTACCCACTGCACCGTCACTCCGCGCCCGCGACCCACCGCCTGCCGACCGCGGGCGGCAGCCTGCTTGGACGGATCGTGAACGGCCAATAGCTGGCGCGGGGACTCCGCGCCAGCCAACCCATCGTGGTCGTGCTGTGTGCTCTGATCGGCTCGTTGCCGGTCTCGGTCTGTATTCACTGTGGTCTCCTTTCCTCAGATATCTCGTCCTGCGTGCTGCCGGGAAGCTCCAAAGGCGCTCGCCCCGCGGGGAGCGTCGGGGCGTCTCGTGACTTCAGCCAGCGGCCGACCGTGGAGGGATGCACCCCGAGCCGCGTGGCGATCTCCCGGTTCGTCAACGACGTGTCCGCTCGCAGCCGCAGGGCCTCACCGAGCGGTCCGTTCCCATCGACCGGAGCTGTCGTCCGCGACGGACGCTTGGGGCGCTGAGCCGCCCGGCCAGATGCGCTTGCCGGGGGCGCCGAGCGCGGGCGGCGAGTCAGCTCCACGGTCAGATGCGTGATCGCCACCAGCACCACCGGGGGGACCGCCGCGACCAACGCCGCGAGCACCGCGGGCACTCTGGCATCGGCCGTCACGATCGCGTGGCTGGCGTTCGCTAGTACCGACACTGCGGCCCCAGCGCTCAGGAGCAGCCACGGGTATCGGGTAGCGCTGCGCTCCAGGGCGCTGCCGCTC
>NZ_CAXUCH010000232.1:0-6639 GCF_964249325.1 uncultured Mycobacterium sp.
CTGCTGGCCAACGCGGTGGGAGGCCTGATGGTGCTGAGCGGGCGGCGTTCGGGGATGTTTCGCCGCGACGACGTCGCCGCGCTGTCCCGTCGCTACCTCGCCGAGTGCCTGGCCGTCGCACGTGCCGAGGGCGCCCGCCTGGGCGACGACGTCGTCGACGAACTGGTGGACATGTTCCGTGCCGCTCCGGTCGACATGGCCACCTCGATGCTGACCGACCGGGAAGCCCGCCGAGAACTGGAATGGGACATCCGCAATGGCGTGATCATCCGCAGGGCGCGGACGCACGGTTTGCCGACGCCGATCAGCGACGTCGTGGTGCCCCTTCTCGCCGCGGCGAGCGACGGTCCGGGCTAATGTCTAACGCCATGGTCCCCTGCGAACGTGTCGACCTCGACTTCATCGAGAGGGCGCCGTACCGGTATCGCAACAGCGTCGAACTGGCCATCACACCCGAGCAGCTTTTCGAGGTCCTCGCCGACCCGCAGTCGTGGCCCCAGTGGGCGACGGTGATCACCAAAGTGACATGGACCAGCCCGGAGCCGCGCGCCGTCGGCGCGACGCGAACCGTCCACCTGCGCCGCGGCATCGTCGGCGACGAGGAGTTCCTCGCGTGGGAACCGTTCCACCGCATGGCATTTCGGTTCAACGAATGCTCGACCCGCGCCGTCGCGGCCTTCGCCGAGGATTACCGCGTCGAGCCAACCCCCGGCGGCTGCCGGCTGACCTGGACCATGGCGCAGAAACCGGCCGGTGCGGCCCGGATGGCGATGTTTATCGCGCGCCCACTGCTGAACTTGATGCTGCGCCGGTTCCTGGCCAATCTACGGGCCTACACCGACAAGCGGTTCGCCACCGCGCGACAGTAATCACTCACCTCGTCCTCGCCGGTCAGCCAGCCGACGACCAGATTCAACGGAGAGCGGGATGACCTTCAACGAAGGTATGCAGATCGACACCAGCACGACGTCGACGTCCGGTGGCGGCGGGGGCCGGATGATCGCGATTGGAGGCGGCCTCGGCGGGCTGGTGTTCGCGGTCGTGGCCATGCTCCTCGGTGTGGATCCCGGTAACGTGCTCAGCCAGCAGCCGGTGAACGTCGGCGAAAACACCGCACCCGGTTTCGACCTGGACAGGTGCCGGACCGGCGCCGACGCCAACAAATACGTGCAGTGCCGGGTGGTGGCCACCGGCAACTCGGTGGACGCGGTCTGGAAACAGTTGATGCCCCGCTACACCCGCCCGCACGTGCGGCTCTTCAGCGGCGCGGTGGACACCCGTTGCGGCCCGGCGACCAGCGAGGTGGGCCCCTTCTACTGCCCACTGGATAGGACCGCCTATTTCGACACCGACTTCTTCCAAGTGCTCAAAGACCAATTCGGTTCAAGCGGTGGGCCGTTGGCGCAGGAGTACGTGGTGGCTCACGAGTTCGGCCACCATGTGCAGAACCTGGAGGGTGTGCTGGGCCGCGCCCAGCAGAGCGCGCAGGGCGCGGGCGGCAACGGCGTACGCACCGAGCTGCAAGCCGACTGCTACGCCGGGGTGTGGGCGCATTACGCGGCGACGGTCAGACAGGAGAGCACCGGCGCGCCGTTCTTGGAGCCGCTGACCGACAATGACATCGCCGACGCGCTGTCGGCCGCGGCGTCGGTGGGTGACGACCGGATCCAGAAGCAGGCAACTGGGCGCACCAACCCGGAGTCGTGGACCCACGGCTCGTCCGAGCAGCGGCAGCACTGGTTCACCGTCGGCTATCAGACCGGTGACCCGAACAAGTGCGACACCTTCCACGCAGCCGATCTGGGCTAGGGCCGCTAGAACAGCGTCGGCTGCAGTGCCGCGACAGTAGGTTCGGTGGTGGTTTCCGTGACCGCTCGCCGCTGCCCGCCCAGACCGTAGCGTGCGATCAGCGGTTCTACCCGCTCGCGCAATGTTTTTCGGTACTGCTCCGGCAGATACGCGCCGCGCCCGTATAACTCCTGGTAGGCCGCAGCCAGCTCGGGATGTGACCGCGCCAGCCACGACATGAACCAGCCGCGGGTCGACCCGCGCAGGTGCAGGCCCAATACCGTCACACCGGCGGCGCCGGCGGCGGCGATCTCGCGCAGCAAAGCATCGAGGTGCTCGACGGAGTCGGTCAGATACGGCAGCACCGGCGCGACCATGACGTGGCACTCCAATCCCACGCGGCGGACGGCGCTGATCAGCCCCAGCCGGGCCTGCGGGCTCGGTGTCCCCGGTTCGACGTCCTTGTGCAGCACCGGATCAGCCACCGCCAGTGACACCGCAAGGCTGACCGGCACTTGCGCGGCGGCCTCGACGAGCAGCGGAAGGTCACGGCGCAGCAGGGTGCCTTTGGTCAGAATCGACAGCGGCGTGCCCGATTCCGCGAGCGCACCGATGATGCCCGGCATCAACGCATAGCGGCCTTCGGCCCGTTGGTATGGATCGGTGTTGGTGCCCAACGCGACCTTCTCGCGGCGCCACGATTTGCGGTGCAGCTCCCGCCGCAGCACCTCGACGATGTTTGTCTTGACGATGATCTGGGTGTCGAAGTCGTTGCCGCAGTCCAGATCGAGGTATTCGTGGGTAGGCCGCGCGAAACAGTATCGGCAGGCATGCGCGCAGCCACGGTATCCGTTGACGGTGTAGCGGAACGGCAGCATCGAGGCGTTCGGGACTTTGTTCAGCGCGGATTTGCACAGCACTTCGTGAAACGTGATGCCGTCGAATTGCGGTGTGCGCACACTGCGGACCAAGCCGATGCGCTCCAGGCCCGGCAGGGCGCCGTCGTCAACGGCGACGCTCTGCTGCTCCCAACGCATACCCTATTCGAACTCTTGTTCGAGGCAAAGTCAAGCCACGTCGGCGAGCAACCCGCGCAACCTGGCCCGGCCCTGGTCGTCGAGCGGCAGCAACGGCCGGCGCGGATCGCCAACGCCCACACCGAGCAGATCGAGCCCGGCCTTGACCGTGGTGGCCAGCCCGCCGGCGACGATGAACTCCAGCAGCGGTTTGAGTTCGTCGTAAATCTTTTGCGCCTTGTCCAGCTCGCCGACGCGCACAGCGTCGTACAGCTCGATGCATGGCTGCGGCCGCAAACACGGCGCGGCCGTGCACCATCCGGAGGCGCCGGCCCTCAATGCGTCGAGCACCAACGGGTTGCTGCCGTTGTAGAACGGCAGCTGCCCGCCGCTGAGCTCGGCGATGCGCTGCATCCGCGACAAGTCACCGGTGGACTCCTTGACCATGGTGAGGTTGTCGATGGTCTCGAACATCGTCACCAGCAGCTCGGGGCTCATGTCGATCCCGGCGGTGGCCGGATTGTTGTACGCCATGATCGGAATCCCGATCGCCTCGCCGATACTGCGGTAGTGCTCGACGATTTCGCGCTCGGTGAGCTTCCAGTAGGACACCGGCAGGACCATCACCGCGTCGGCGCCCGCCTTCTGCGCATACTTGGCGCGCCGAATTGTGTTGGCAGTGGTCAGATCTGACACGCCGACGACGACGGGCAGGCGAGCGTCGACGGCGGAGATCGTGGTGTCGACCGCGGTGTCGAACTCGTTCTCGTCGAGGTAGGCCAGTTCGCCGGTGCTGCCGAGTGGGGCGATCGCGTGGACTCCGGCGCCTACCAGCCGATCCACCAGTGCGGTCAGCGCCGCAGTGTCGATCGTGCCGGCCGGATCGGCGGCGAACGGGGTTACCGGATAGGCGATGATGCCGTGAATCCTCGGCAGCGACGGCTCGGACACTGACATGCTCCTTACGGGTCAACCGGTCAAAACGTCGGGATGGCGCTTGAGCGCGCGGCGCGCGTAGTAGGCGAAGTTCGCCCGGCTGCGTTCGGGTCGCAGGGTCCAGTCGTGGGCCTCACGGGCCAGCTTCTCTGGCAGTTTTTGGATGGTGCCGGCTGCCATGGCGGCCAGTTGCAGTTTGGCGGCACGCTCGATGAGCACCGCCAGCGAGCAGGCTTCCTCGATGCTGGCGCCCGCCACCACCTGGCCGTGGTGGGCCAGCAGGATCGCCTTCTTGTCGCCGAGGGCAGCGCTGATGATCTCGCCCTCCTCGTTGCCCACCGGCACGCCGGGCCAGTCGGCCAGGAACGCGCAGTCATCGTAAAGCGGGGTGGTGTCCATCTGCGACGCGATCAGCGGGATCTCGAGCATCGACAGCGCCGCGCAGTGGAAGGCGTGCGTATGCACGATGCACTGAACGTCTGGCCGCGCCCGGTAGATCCAGCTGTGAAAACGATTGGCGGGGTTGGCCATTCCCTCGCCGTCGAGCACGTTGAGATCCTCGTCGACGAGCAGCAGATTGGCGTCGGTGATCTCGTCGAACCCCAGGCCCAGCCGCTGGGTGTAGTAGGTGCCGGGCTGCTCGGCCCGCGCGGTGATCTGGCCCGCCAGTCCGGAATCGTGCCCGGCGTCGAACAAGGCCCGGCAGGTCAATGCCAGCTTCTGGCGGGTGGTCAATCCGGACTCCCCGACGTTGCGGGCAAGGCTCTCCTGGGCGCGACGCATCAGCTCGTCTTTGGAATCGGTGAAAGTGGTTGCCATCGTTGGCTCCCGGATCGCAGGGACATGGCTATAGCCACCATATGCAGCTCCGACCTCGACGCGTCGAGTGACCCACCGATTCCGTGCGGTGGCCATGGTGCCCGCCCGCTGTGACGGGTGTTCACCGGCGCTTATGTCGGCTGTCGCCCAGTTCAGGTATGAAGCAAGGGTGGCCGAAGATCCGGAACCGGCCGACGGTGCCGCCCCGCGACCGCCGGGCATCAGTCGGCGGACGCTGCTTGCCACGGGCGCGGCGTCGGCGGTCCTCGGAGCGGGCCGCGGTGTGGGCGGCGCGGTGGTGACGCGATCCCATCCGCCGGCACCTGCCTTGTGGCCGCAGCCTGACCGCACTGGTGGCCCGCCGGTCGGTGGTCTGCATTTGCAGTTCGGCCCGAACGCCTCCACCGAAGTGGTGGTGTCGTGGCACACTACCGAGCCGGTGCGCAATCCGCGGGTAATGGTGGGCGCGCCCGGATCCGGTTTCGGGCGGACCGTGCAAGCCGAGACCCGCACCTACCGCGACGCCAAGTCCAATACCGAGGTTCGCGTCAACCACGCCGTGCTGGCCAACTTGACACCGGATAGCGACTACGTCTACGCCGCCGTACACGACGGCACCAGCCCCGAGCTGGGAACGGTGCGCACCGCGCCATCGGGGCGAAAGCCGATGTGTTTCACCAGTTTCGGTGACCAGGCCACCCCGACATTGGGCAGGATGGTCGGCAGCAGGTACTCCAGCGACAACCTTGGATCACCGGCCGCTGGGGATATGACTGCCGCCGTCGAGCGCATCGGTCCGCTGTTCAACCTGGTCAACGGCGACCTGTGCTATGCCAACCTGGCCCGTGACCGGATCCGCACCTGGTCGGACTGGTTCGACAACAACGCCCGCTCGGCGCGTTATCGGCCGTGGATGCCGGCGGCAGGTAACCATGAAAACGAACTCGGCAATGGGCCAGTCGGTTACGCCGCCTATCAGACGTACTTCGCGTTGCCGGATTCGGGATCAGACCCGAAATTTCGTGGGCTGTGGTACGCGTTCACCGCCGGTTCGGTGCGGGTGATCAGCCTCAACAACGACGATGTGTGCTTCCAGGACGGCGGCAACTTTTACATCCACGGCTATTCGGGCGGTGCGCAAAAGCGGTGGCTGGAAAGCGAACTCGCCGATGCGCGCCGCGACTCGGCGATCGACTGGATCGTCGTGTGTATGCATCAGACGGCGATCTCGACCACCGACCGCACCAACGGCGCCGACCTGGGCATCCGCGAGGAATGGCTGCCATTGTTCGACCGCTACCAGGTCGACCTGGTGGTGTGCGGCCACGAACACCACTACGAGCGCTCGCATCCGATCCGCGGCGTGCTGGGCGGCGACACCCGCACGCCGATACCCGTCGCCACCCGCGCCGACGTCGTCGACACCACCAATGGAACGGTGCACGTCGTCATCGGCGGCGGGGGAACGTCGTCGCCGTCGAACACGCTGTTCTTCGCCCGACCGCGGTGCCGCGTGGTGACCCGGGTTGGCGGATTCGATCCTTCGATTGGCCGCAAGGCGCCGATCTATCTGACAGAGGACGCGCCGTGGTCGGCGTTCCGCGATCGCGAGAACCCTTACGGCTTCGCCGCTTTCGAGGTCGACCCTGGTCAACCGGGCGGCAAGACGTCCATCAAAGCCACGCATTACGCGGTGCACGGGCCCGCCGGTGCGCTCAGCGTCGTCGACCAGTTCACCCTGACCAGGCCGCGCGGCGATTAAACGGCTTGCACATTCCGCAAATCTCACGGTTCACCAAAAGAAGGGGATGTGCAGATGTGCCCGGCTACGAGCGACAACTTGCTCACCTCTACGAACAACGCCACTCCACATCTTTGACGCGGCTGTCAACGTTGTCGTGGAAGAGGTTGGGAGACCGAACAACCGGTACGAAGCTGCTAGCGACATCAGGTAGGTAACGGCCGGCAGAACCATCGGGGTTGGTAATACCAGGGTCCGTGATTCCGGTATTGGCTAGCGACCCAACTTGGCTCGAGTTGGTGCGCAATGGCACCGCTGGTGTTGATGAGGGGTTGCGGA
>NZ_CAXUCH010000233.1:0-3364 GCF_964249325.1 uncultured Mycobacterium sp.
GACGTCGACCCTGGCGGAGCGGGCGGAGCCGGGGCCGATGAGGCTTTCGGCGGTGTGCGCGGCGGCCTCGCCGTCGATGTCGGTGCAGACGACGTCGGCACCCGCGGCCACCAGCGCCCGGCACAGTGCGGCGCCGATGCCTGAGCCGGCGCCGGTGACGATCGCCTGTTTTCCTGTGAAAGTCATTGCTGCCCTGCCAGTTTCATCACATGCCCGTAGACGTCGGGATAGCGCTTGAGATGCGCGCCGCCGTTGAGGTCGAGCACCTCGCCGGTCAGCCAGGACGCCTTGCACATGAACAGCACCGCCTCGGCGACATCCTCGGGGGTGCCGGCGCAGCCTAGCGGGGTGTTCTCCAGATAGTCGTCCAGCACCCCGGGAATCTGCGTGGCCGGCTCGGTCAGCGGCGTGTGGACAAACCCGGGCGCCACCGCGTTGACCCGGATGCCGCGCGGCGCCAGTTCCAGCGCAGCCACCTGGGTCAGCATCGACAGCCCCGCCTTGGCCGCGCAGTAGGCGCTCATCGCGGCCGCGGGCTGGCGGCCGTTCAGCGAACTCAGGGACACCAGCGCACCGCCGTCGCGCAGCGCCGGTGCGGCGTGTTTGATCACCAGGAAAGCGCCGATGAGGCAGACGTCGACGACCGCGCGAAACTCCGCGACCGGCAGCTCGGTGATCAGCCCGAGGCCGCTGAAACCGGCGGTGTTAACCACGACGTCGAACGGACCGGGACGGGCAAACAACTCCTGCACGGAATCTTCGTCGGTGACCTCAACGGTGGCCGCCAGGTGCGGATCGCCGAGCTCGATCCGGACGCGCTCGGCGCCTTTGGTGTTGCGGTCGGCGACGGTGACGCGGTACTTATCGGCGGCCAGCGCATGCGCGACCGCCCGGCCGATCCCAGACGCTCCTCCCACGACGACAGCATTGCGGTTGGTCATGTCGGGCTCCTGTCGAGTCGGGGCGCCCAAACTATACCGGTAGGCGAAAAACCTGTCGCCGAACGCCGTTTCGCGGTTAGCTTGGCAATAGAGAAGGTGATTGCTATGTACGACCGCGTTTTGAACAACAACTGGCACGTCGACATCGAGTTCGACGAGGACGATACGCACACCCACGCGACGGTGCGTGCCCAACTCGGCGACGGCCAGACCATGACCACGCTGGGTGATGCGTTCCGCCATCCGAAGGATGCAAGCCAGCCCATGATCGGCGAACAGATCGCTGCCGCAAGAGGGTTGATCGCGTTGGGCACCGAGCTGCTGCAGAGCGCGTCACGGCAGATCGAGCAGGTCACGAACCAGCCCGTGCACCTCTATCGCTGATCCGTGGCCCTGGCCGTCTGCCTGCTGTTCGACCGGCAATCCGAGCGTGCGGTCCGCGGGCTGTGGGAGCGCATCGAGCAGCGCGGCGTCCCGAGCCTGCGCTCCCACACCCATGGGCGCCACGTGCCACACGTCTCATATGCGGTGTTGCGCAGCTGGGACCAGCCGTCGATCACGGCCGCCTTGGAGCGTCTCGGCGACGGCTCCCCGGTAGACCTCAGCTTCGACGGAGTGGGGCTGTTTCGACGCGGCCGCACGTGGCTAGTCGCTGGGGTAAGCGCCGATTTCGTCGGCCGCCAGGCACGGGTGGTCGAAGCCGTCACCGCCACAGGTGCCGAACTGCACAAGCACTACGTGCCTGGAATTTGGCTGCCGCACTGTTCGCTTGCGCCGCGAGCGATGCTGGCCCAATTGCCCGTGGTCGTAGGCGCTGTGCTCGACGTGTTGCCGCTGCGGGCCCGGCTGGATCGGGCGGCATTGGTCAACAGCGCTACCGGGGAAATCCGTGCGCTGGCAACGCTGCCGTGACTCAGGAGGCGTGCGCCGGCAGCGTCACCGCCGACGCCGCGTGGTGCTTGGCGGTGGCTTTGACGGTTTCGAACAGCTCGACGTAGTAGGGCAGGCATTCCTTCATCGCTTGCTCGGTGCTGAACCGCGGCCGGTATCCCAAGTCGCGCTCTGCCTTGGCGATAGAGAAGTAGTTGTCCAGATAAAGCCGTTCCACCGCCAGGGGTTCCAGCGGGGGACGTGGCAGCCCGAACCGGAAGTGCAGCCCCTGCCACGTCGACATCACCGAGCGGACCACGGCACCGGATATCCGTAGCCGCGGCCAGCGTTGCCCACATGCTTCGATGACGGGCCGGGCGAACTCGAACATGTTGATCGGCTCGCCGTCGTTGATGAAGTACGCCTGACCGGGCGCGGTGCCATCTGCGACCAGGTGCTGGGCGGCCAGGATGAAACCGTGAATCAGGTTGTGAATGTAGGAGTTATCGAGCTTGGCAGCCTTGCGCCCGATCAGCACTTTGACGTGCCCGGCCACCATGCTCTCGAATATCTTGCGGAACATCGTCTGGTCGCCGCGGCCCCAGATACCGCTTGGGCGGATAGCACAGGTCAGCATGCCGCCGACACCGTTCTGCGACAACACAAAACGCTCGGCAACTACTTTGGTCTCGGTGTACAGATCGTTGAACCGGTCGGTGTAGGGCAGTGTTTCGTCGCCGCCGGCGATGCGCTTGCCGCTCATCACCACACTGTTGGACGAGGTGTAGACGAACCGTTTCACCCCGGCGACCTGGGCGGCGCGCACCAGGTTCTCGGTGCCGCCGACGTTGACCGCGAAGCTGCGTTGCCGGTATTCGTCGGTCGCCGACGCGCCGCCGAGCAGTTCGATGAGCGCCGCGGTGTGAAAAACCGTGTCGATGCCGTCGACTGCGGCCGCGACGATGCCGGGGTCGCAGATATCGCCTTGCAGCACCTCCAGCTGCGGATGTTCCGGTAGCGGTGATGGCGCTCGGTCGAAGGACCGCACGTCGTAGCCGCGGTCGAGATGCGTCGACACCAGGTTGGCGCCGACGAAGCCGGAGCCACCGGTGACCAGCACACGGCCCAGTTCAGTGGTCAACAAAGGATCACCCATGCGGCCGAGCATAACTGAAACGTGTTCCAGTTTCGAGTACTAATGCGCGAAGTTTTTGCGCAATCAAGTTTCCCCGGGGTCCCTTGCAGCCAGCACGTCCTCGATGCGTTTGCGCGCGCCAGCTAAGTGCTCTTCGCAGCGTTTAGCCAGCTGTTCGCCTCTTTCCCACAGCGCTAGCGACGCGTCCAGGTCCAGCCCACCCTGCTCGAGCAGTCGGACCACTTCGATGAGTTGATCGCGGCATTCTTCGTACCCCAGCTCACTAATAGGCGTAGCGTCATCGCGCTCTTTTTTAGCGCCCATCCGTAGGTCCTTCGCTGAGCGCCGCCACAGCACCGTCGGCAATCCGTATCCGTAGGTGGGTGCCCGCGGGAGCGTCGGCAGCCGACCGCAACAC